>JAPUFN010000458.1 GCA_027293665.1 Gammaproteobacteria bacterium
TGTACCAAACAAGCCCACGCTGCCAGGCGCCGATGACTTTCAGGGCACGGTTCTGCACACCGGACTGTGGCCGAAGGAAGAAGTGGATCTGAGCGGCAAGCGGGTCGGCATTATCGGCACGGGTTCATCCGGCGTGCAGGCAATTCCCGAACTCGCAAGACAAGCGCAGCATCTCACGGTGTTTCAACGCACCCCCGTCTATACCGTGCCGGCAAATCGCAAAAGTATGCGTGCCGAAGTCCAGCAGGAGTTCCGCGACCACTATCGCGCGATACGCGATATGCAGCAGCACAATCCCGGCGGAGTATCGAACTTCAAGCCGTTCCGCAGCGTCCAGCCGCCACAATCTCCCCAGGCGGTTGCCAGAGAACCTGTGTCTTTCCAGCAGACCACCCCGCAACCCGCAGAGACTCGACCCAATGAGATCATGCGCCTGACTCCCGAAGAGCGGACCCAGTTGGTAGCTGAGCGGGGTCTGGGGATGCTGCTGACTTTCCGGGACGTGTTCACCAACGTCGAAGCGAACGAGATCGCGAACGAAACCTATCGCGAAGCGGTGCGGAATATGATCGATGATCCGGTAGTGGCCGAACGGTTGCTGCCTAAAACCTACGGCATCGGCTGCAAGCGCCAGGTGCTCGATCGGGATTTCTACGACACCTTCAATCGCGACGATGTTACGTTGGTGGACTTGTTTGAAACGCCACTCGAGACGATTACCGCAACCGGAATTCAGACCAGCGAAGGCCACCACGACCTCGATGTGCTGGTCTACGCCACAGGCTTCGATGCGATGACGGGCGCACTGCTGAAGGCAAACATCCGTGGCCGCAACGGCCAGTCTCTAAGCGAAAAGTGGCGCGACGGACCGGTTGCCTATCTCGGCCTGCAGATGCAGGGCTTTCCGAATCTCTTCACGGTTACCGGCCCCGGCAGCCCGTCTGTGCTGTGCAATATGCTGGTCGCCATCGAACAGCACGTGAACTGGATTGGCGAGTGCATTGAACATCTGCGGGATCAGGGACTGCAATCCATCGAACCCACGGCAGACGCGGAAACCGAATGGGTTGCACACGTCAACGAGGTCGCGCAGGGAACGATGTACACGACCCCCAGTTGCAATTCGTGGTACCTGGGCGCAAACATCGCCGGTAAGCCACGGATTTTCATGCCGTACGTTGGCGGCTATTCAAAATACCGCGAGCGCTGCGAACAGATCGTAGCAAACGGCTATGAAGGATTCACGCTACGCTGAGCACAGATTATCGGTTATCGCGATTCGGTCCGCGCAGCGTCGTTCCGCCATCCACCACCAGTACCTGTCCCGTGATGTAGCGGGCATTGGTTGACGCAAGGAAACGCACGGCGTGGCCGATGTCCCAGCCTGTGCCTTCGATTCCCAGCAGTGACGCCGCTGCCCGGCGTGCACGCACCGCATCGCTCATTCCCGCACCAGAAACCATCGGCGTGTAGACGGGGCCGGGTGCGACACAGTTCACCCGGATCCCTTCACTGCCATGATCGACCGCCATCGCTTTAGTAAGACCGATGACCGCACTTTTCGAAACACTGTAGGCCGTCAGGCCACGTGGTCGCAGCGCAGAGATCGATGCGACATTGATGATGGCGCCACCGCCGTTTTCACGCATGGCCGGTATGGCAGCTTTACAGGCAAGGAACATGCTGTCGACATTCACCGCCATCACGTGACGCCAGCGCTCGGGATCTTCATCCACAACGCTGCCGCGGCTGCCGATTCCAACATTGTTGTCGAGTACGTCGAGTCGACCCCAGGTCGACAGCGCTGCCGCGACCATCGCCGCACAATCCTGTTCACTCGTGACATCTGCTGCGTGTGCCTGCGCGCTGCCACCGGCCGCCTCGATCATCGCAACTGTCTGTTCGGCAAGTTCGACCTTGCGGTCGACGCAAAGCACACGGACGCCGCTGGCGGCCAGCAGTATCGCCGCCGCACGGCCGTTACCAATGCCATCATCGAGCGCACCTGCGCCGGTGACGATGGCGACCTTGCCGTCGAGGCCGTCCGCCAGGGGGATATCCATCGACACCTCCTCCAGCAACTACTGCAACAACTCCTACTGCGAGCTGACCCCGAGACTAGCGGCCGCCTTCTGTTCTTCGGCCATCCGTTCAACCACGATCGGTGATTCCATGGCACGCGCGACATAACCGGCAAGCTTCGGGTGCGATTTCGCGTCCGGTTGAAAATCGCCATAGCTTGCCGCACAGAACGCCGAGGTGACGCCGAGGTCAGCCACCGTGAGGTGATCGCCCAGAAAGAACCCTTCCGCCTGCACGACGGATTCCAGATAATCGAGCACCGGCGGCAGAGTCTCCGTCAGGATAGTCTTAATGAGGGCTTCGTCCGGTTCGCGTTTGAAAAACGCTCGCGCCAGGAAACGCTCCCGGAAGAGGCCGGCACAACATTCCGTTAACTTCGTATCGGCATATTCTTCAAGCCAGCAGGCGCGCGCCTGTTGCTGCGGATCGGCCGGATAAAGCGGCTTTTCTGGAAATTTCGCCTCCAGATAGCGCAGGATGATGCTGGAATCCGGGATCGTAAAGCCGTCGTCCTCGAGCACCGGGATCTTGTTCAGCGGCGAGATAGCTGCGAACTCGTCAGATGTGTCTCCGGGAAACACATTGACCTGATCATAAGGTTGTTCCTTGTACGCCAACGCAAACAGCACCTTGCGCACGAATGGTGACAGTGAGACGCCGTGGACTTTCAGATTTGCCATTGTTCCTTCCTTGTCCGATGTAGGGGTTGTGTCCCGCCTTCGCGGCCCGCTAGTATCTCCCGCGAACAGATATAAATCATTCACCAATCACCGGCAGTCTCTATGGCCGGTAGCTCGACCCCGCCCGCGGCCCGAGTTGCGTGGTCAACACCCGCCAGGCATCTTCCATGAAGTCGACCAGCAGAGGTCGCGTGTCGCGTGGATCGATGATGTCCTCCACCCCGAAGGCATACGCATTGCGAAATGGCGACGATATAGCCTGCAGGCGAGCTTCGATCTCCGCACGTTTTGCCTCCGGGTCTGCGGCCTCTTCGATCTCCCGTTTATAGGCGATCGCGGTCCCGCCTTCGATGTGCATCGAGCCACCGTGGGTGGACGGCCACGCATAGCGCCGATAGAACCCATCACTGCGGGAATGCAGGCCACCGGCAACCCCGTACAACTGGCGCACGATGAAGCAGATGTAGGGTGTGCGAGATGCGGACATCGCGGTGACGATGCGCGCACCCGCGCGGACGATGCCGAGCTCCTCCTGCCTGGGTCCTACCGAAAATCCCGGCTCATCGGCGAAATAGACCAACGGCAAATGAAAGGTGTCACACAGATCCAGCAGGCGCAGTGTTTTCTCGCCCGCGGCGATGTCCATAGAGCCACCATTGAATTTCGGATTGTTGATCATCACGCCACATGGCATGCCAGCAACCCGCGCAAGCCCCGTCATGCGTGCGCGCCCATAGTAAGGACCCATCTCGAAGAAACTGTCGTGGTCGAGCACTGCATCCAGGATCTTTCGCGGGTCGTAAATCTGCCGGCGGTTCTTCGGCACGATGGAGATCAACGATTCCTCACGCCGATCTCGATCATCGTCACAAGGCTGACAAGGTGGCGCTTCAAAGACATTTGCCGGCATGTAAGACAGAAAGCGCCGCACCTGGTCGATGGCGTCCGCCTCGCTGTCCGCCAGATTCATGATCACGCCGTTTTTCACCTGCGTGCGTTCATCACCCAGATCTTCTTTGCTGATCGTGCGTCCCAGAGCCTGCTCGACGACCTTCGGGCCAGCGACGAATACCTGACTGGTTTTCTTCACCATCACGTTGAAGTGACAAAGACACGCCTGCACCGCCGGCAGACCGGCAACTGATCCCAGCACGGCAGAAACGACAGGGATGGTGTTGAGCAATTCCGCCGTCCTGCCGCCACCCGTGCTGTTGCCGGGTAAGTAGGTACGGCCGATCTGCTCAAAGG
>JAPUFN010000459.1 GCA_027293665.1 Gammaproteobacteria bacterium
CCATCTGTTCATCGTAGAAATCGTCTGCGGTTTCCCGCTTCCGACGCGCTACCAGCATGCCGGCGACCAGAAGCAAAACCAAAGCGCCTACACCGCCATACAGAAGGTAGGGTGATTGCCACCACGGAGCCTCTGTCGGCGCATTCGCGCTTTGGTTTTGGTTCTGCTGCGGGTCTGCAGCGGTTTGTTGTTGTGCCTCTTGTTGCGCGAGCAGTTGTGCCTGTTGCAGTTGCGCCTGCAATTGCGCAATTTGCTGATCCCTGACTTCCAGCTGGCGATCTTTGACCGCAATCTGATTGTTCGCGATATCCTGTTCACGGTCCAACTGGTAGGCGAGCTCATCAACCTCCCTGGACAGCCGGTCGTTCTCTTCGAGCGTGGCTGCGAATTCCTGCGCCGCAGCTTCAGTCAAGCGACCTGTTGCGCTATCGCCTGCTTCAGCAACAATTCGCAACTCGCCTTCGGTCGTGGTCTGCTGCGCCGGTTGGGCCGGTGCAGGTGTTGCGTCGATTGGGCTGCGTAGCTGCGAGGGTGTGTCAGCGGCGCGATCTGCAACTGCGGTTGCCTGGCTTTGGCCGGTCTCACCACGACGGATCATCTGCCATCGCTCGTTGTGCTGGGCAACGGCAACCAGCGCTTCGTCACTAGACAGGCTCAGCGCCTGCGCTTCGTTCGGCAACTGCAGCGCGTAACCCGCTTTCAGAAGATTTATGTTGCCGGAGATGAATGCCTCCGGGTTGAGTCGCTGAATCGCCAGCATGTTCTGGTGCACGCTCACCTGCCGGGAGGGCAGCGAGCGTGAGGCAATTGACCACAGCGTGTCGTTGCGACCCGTCATGCTGGTCATACCATCGCGGCTGCGAGCGAGCGCCGATGGCGCAGGTTGTGCACTCACCGGGGCAACCTGAACCCGGGTACCGGATTGGCTGACCGATCGCTGTACCCGTCCGGCACCGCCACTCTCACCGGCTGCCTGCGCTGGTGCGGACACCGCTGGCGCTGCCGCTGCACTGAATGTCGGTGGATCGAGCAGGAGCGTGTACTCCTTCAGCAGTCGACCGTTGGACCACTGTATTTCAACAAGAAAATTGAGATAGGGTTCGGTGATCGGCCGCGAACTGGTTACCGCGACAGCCGCGCCGTCATTGCGGCCCTGGACAATTTCGAAATCGAGATCGGTGAGAAAGAAGAATCTTTCCACCCCGATCTGGTCGAAAGACTCGCTGGATGCCAGAGAAACAATGATCTCCTCGGGTTGCAGGCCCGAAGCGTCCAGAAGTTCAATATTAGCGTCGAGTTTCTCATTCAGGGCTGAATTCAGCTCGATTTCGCCCAATCCCAACGCCCAGCTATTCGCTGCGGTCGAGAACAACACGACTGTGCCAAAGCAGATTGCGCCCACGCGCAACCGACTGAGCAAAGACCTAGTCATAGGTGAGTCCCTCTAGTGAAGTAGTTTTGTGCCGGGTGTCATACCCGATCGTTGAATGTCCCACTGCAATCCTGCGCAGAGTTGTCAAATCCATGTGCCAATCCATCAATTCAGCAATGTCGTTGATCCGCTGTTATTCCGCCGCTATTAGCGACGTCGTACAACAACCGTTCCAACAAACACCACGACCTTTAGCCTGGCCGTCAAAGTTAACCCAGAAACACGAGCTAAAAATTGCCGTAGGTATCAATTATGGCAGTTCTATTTGCCATTTTCCTTGGCGGATGGTCGTAATTAGCGCTTGTTTAGCAAAATTTCCGCGATCTGAACACTATTCAGCGCCGCGCCTTTGCGCACGTTGTCAGAGACAACCCACAGATTGATGCCGGTTGGATGCGACAGGTCTTCGCGAATACGGCCGACAAATACGAAATCCGCCCCCACCGCCTGCTCAACCGCTGTTGGATAGCCACCGTCGGCGGCCTTGTCGAGCACCTTGACCCCGGGCGCGGCGGCAAGCAGCTTGCGGACCTTCGCGGCGGTCAGCTTGCGCTCGGTTTCGATGTGCACGGCTTCGGAATGGCCATAGAAGACGGGCACGCGAACACAGGTCGGATTGACGAGAATGTTGTCATCTTCCAGGATTTTCTGGGTCTCCCAGATCATTTTCATTTCTTCCCGGGTGTAGCCGTTTTCCTGGAAATCATCGATATGCGGCACAGCGTTGAACGCGATCTGTACCGGCATGACGTTACATTCGACCGCTTGTCCGTTGAGCAGGCGGGCCGTCTGCCCGGCGAGCTCGCTAACTCCGCTGGCCCCGGCGCCGGAAACTGCCTGATAAGTGGCGACGTTGATGCGGCGAATGACGGCCGCATCGTGCAGTGGTTTGAGGGCAACGACCATCTGAATCGTGGAACAGTTCGGATTAGCGATGATGTTACGCGGATGTTCCAGAGCGCGGTCCGGATTGACTTCCGGCACGACCAGCGGCACATCGTCGTCATTGCGGAAGTGTGAGGTGTTATCGATGACAACACAGCCGGTGGCGGCCGCTTTCGGGGCAAACTCCGCAGAAACCGCGCCACCGGCGGAAAAGAACGCGATCTGTACCTGACTGAAATCGAATTGATCCAGCCGTTCAACCCGGTGCGATTTTCCGCGAAAGCGCACGATTTTGCCCTCTGAGCGCTCACTGGCCAGCAGATAAAGCTGGTTGATCGGAAATTTCCGCTCGTCGAGAATTTCCACCAGCGCCTCACCCACAGCACCAGTGGCGCCCGCTATCGCAACATTGACCCCATCAGGCATCCTGAGCCTCCATAATTTCCAGCACCCGGGCGCCCATGGCGCGGGTCCCAACCCGTTGAATGTCAGCCGCCGATTCGACGGGCTCGATATCGGTCGTGCGCAGGCCCTCGGCCAGGGCCTGGTTGACGGCTGATTCGATGGCTACAGCGGCCGCCGGCGCAGCCAGACTGTAACGGAACAACATGGCGACGGAGAGGATCGTCGCCAGTGGATTTGCCTTGTCCTGGCCGGTGATATCGGGGGCTGAACCGTGCACGGGCTCAAACAGGCCGGTGCCATCCGCGGCAAGTGATGCAGACGGCAGCATGCCGAGCGAGCCGGTCAACATCGCCGCCACATCGGACAGAATGTCGCCGAACATATTGCCGGTGACGATCACGTCGAACTGCTTGGGTTCGCGCACAAGCTGCATCCCCGCGTTATCGACGTACATATGGCTCAGCGCGACTTCCGGGTAATCGGGCGCGACAGCGGTAACCACCTCGCGCCACAATTGTGTGACCTCGAGCACGTTGGCTTTGTCTACCGAACACAGCCTGCCGCCCCGCTTGCGCGCAAGTTCGAACGCAACACGGGCGATCCGCTCAATTTCATGCTCGCTGTAGACGTACGTGTTGAAGCCACGGCGCTCGTTGTTCACCACCTCTATGCCGCGAGGCTCACCGAAGTAGATGCCGCCGGTGAGTTCCCGCACGATGAGGATGTCCAGGCCCGCGACCAGTTCCGCCTTCAACGACGAGGCATGCGCCAGAGGCTCGAATAACAACGCTGGACGTAGATTTGCGAACAGTTCGAGCTCGGAGCGCAAGCCCAGCAGGCCGCGCTCCGGGCGTTCGAGTGTCGGTAGATCGTCCCAGCGCGGGCCGCCCACGGCGCCAAGCAGGACGGCGCGGGCGGCTTTCGCCTTGGCAAGCGTTGCTGCAGGCAACGCTTGCCCGGTTGCATCTATGGCGCAGCCGCCGACGAGGGCTGAATCGATTGCCAGCGCCACTCCAAAACGCGCGGCAGCGGCGACCATCACGGTCTGCGCGACGGCGACGACCTCGGGTCCGATGCCATCGCCCGGTAAAACGAGAATTTTGTGCACTTCTGTCATTTGGTACTGATCAATTGCTTAATTATTAACTACTTAGCAGGATAATCCACATTCAGGCTTACTTTTCTTCCAGTGCACGGCCCTTGTCGAACAACCACGGCATGGCACGCCGGTGGCCGGTTTCGAACGCCTCGATCGCCGCCGCGTGAGCCAGCGTCATGCCGATGTCGTCCAGGCCTTCCACGAGTGTACGTTTGCGATTGGCGTCGATGGCGAACTCGAAAGTGCGGCCACCGGTCAGACACAGCGTTTGCGCTGGCAGGTCAACGCTGAGTTCCAGCGCCTGCTCTTCTTGCGCTAATAGGAACAATTCATCGATTGTTTCTGTTTTTAAAACAATAGGTAATAGGCCATTTTTAAAGCAGTTACTTAAAAATATATCGGCGAAGCTCGGCGCGATTACGCAGCAGAAACCGAATTCCTGCAGCGCCCAGACGGCATGCTCCCGACTCGAGCCACAGCCGAAATTATCTCGCGCCAGCAGGAAGCGAGCACCCTGGTAGCGCGGCTCATTGAGCACGAATTCGTGGTTGAGTTGGCGCTCGTTGGGCGTTACACCGATATCGCCCTCGTCGAGAAAACGCCAGGCATCAAACAGGTTGGCGCCAAATCCGGTGCGCCGAAGGGATTTCAGATACTGCTTCGGAATGATCTGGTCGGTGTCCACGTTAGCGCGATCCAGCGGCAGTACCGCGCCCTGCTCATTGGTAAATGCTTTCACCGTAATCGTCTCACAACACTTCTTCCGGCAGCCTCACAACAGTTCCCGTACATCGACAAAATGGCCGTTGACGGCCGCGGCAGCCGCCATCGCCGGGCTCACCAGATGCGTGCGCCCACCGTAGCCCTGGCGACCTTCGAAATTACGATTCGAGGTCGATGCGCAGTGCTCTCCGGGCAGCAGCCTATCGGGGTTCATGGCCAGACACATGGAGCAACCCGCTGCGCGCCACTCAAAACCGGCAGCGAGGAAAATTTCAGCTAGACCCTCACGCTCGGCCTGTGCCTTGACCAGGCCTGAACCTGGCACCACCAGTGCCTGCTTGAGCGACTTGGCAATCTTTCTACCTTTAACAATCGCGGCGGCGCTGCGCAGATCTTCGATACGCGAGTTGGTACACGAACCGATGAATACGCGGTCCAGTTGTATTTCCGTCATCGGCTGATCCGGCCGCAGGCCCATGTATTCCAGCGCATAGGCTATGGCCTCAGCGGCAAGCGGATCGGCCGTACTGGCGGGATTGGGCACCGCGCCGTCTATCCCCGTCACCATTTCCGGCGATGTTCCCCAGGTTACCTGCGGCACGAGTGCGTCGGCCGCCAGACTCACCGACTGGTCGAACTCGGCGCCCGGATCGCAGACCAGCCCGCGCCAGTAGGTTTCAGCCATCTGCCATTGCTCGCCGGAGGGCGCAAAGGGCCGTCCAGCAACGTACTCCAGCGTTTTGTCGTCCACTGCGACCATACCGGCTCGCGCACCACCCTCGATTGCCATGTTGCACAGGGTCATGCGCCCTTCCATGCTGAGTTCACCAATCGTCTCGCCGCGGTATTCGATCGTGTGACCGGTCGCACCCGCCGTGCCGATCATGCCAATCATCGCGAGCACGAGGTCTTTGGCGCCAACACCGGGCTGTAACCGGCCTTCTACCTGGACACTGAAATTTGCCGCCTTGGTCTGCACCAGCGTTTGCGTGGTGAGCACATGTTCGACATCCGAGGTCCCGATACCCTGGGCGAGTGCAGCAAACGCGCCGTGGGTTGAGGTGTGCGAATCCCCGCAGACAATCGTCATTCCGGGCAGCGTTGCACCCTGCTCAGGCCCCACAACGTGGACGATCCCCTGCCGTGGGTCGAGAATATCGAACTGGGTGATGCCGTAGCGCCGACAGTTCGAGTCGAGCGCGATGACCTGCTCACGGGCAACTTCATCGGCAATACCGGCAATTCCAAGCTCCCGGCCCTGGGTGGGAACGTTGTGATCCGGGGTCGCCAGATTTGCATCAATGCGCCAGGGCTTACGTCCGGCCTGCTCGAGACCGGCAAAAGCCTGGGGCGAGGTCACCTCGTGCAGCAGGTGCTGGTCGATATAGAGAATCGTCTGGCCATCCTCGCGCTCACCCACCACATGAGCGTCCCAGACTTTGTCGTAGAGAGTTTTACCCGTCAAAACCAGTGTCCTCACATCGAGGATCTCATCTTAAAATTCGTGAACTCATAAAACAAATTCATAATTTTTATCTATACGATTACTATTAGTAATCATTCAAGATCCGTTGGCTGCGGCCAGCGGACTGAGGAGCCCTCAGCGTCTTAATGAAGAGCCCTCAGCGTCTTAATAAGAGCCCTCAGCGTCGGCTTAAAAGGAGCCAAGCTAATGCAGATAGCCGAATTGGAAGCCTTTCTCGCGGTTGCCGAAGCCGCTTCTTTCTCCCGCGCAGCCGAACAGTTGCACCTGAGCCAGCCGGCTGTCAGCAAACGGATCAGTAGCCTGGAACGCCATCTTGAGGCAACCCTGTTCGACCGGGTGGGCAAACGCATCTACCTCACGGATGCCGGCAATCTGTTGCGGCCGAGGGCCGAATCGCTGCTGACGGGCATTGCCGATACCCGGCGCCTTTTGCAGAATCAGCACGAGCGAATCGATGGACCGCTGAGTCTCGCGACATCGCATCACGTGGGTCTGCACCGGCTGGCGCCGATTCTGAAAACCTTCTCACGAACCCACGAGGCGGTCAGTCTGGACATACGCTTCGAAGATTCCGAGGCAGCCCACGATCTGGTGCGACGTGCGAGCAGCGAGCTTGCGGTCGTGACGCTCAATCCGCAGGGAGACTCCGAACTCTTCTACGAGCCCTTATGGGATGATCCGTTGTGTTTCATCGTCGCCGCCGATCATGAGCTGGCGGGCTGCGAAGGCATCGATCTCGACTCGCTGGCGCAATACCCGGTGATTCTCCCGGGACTGGGAACCTACACCGGGCGAATTGTCGCGGCAACGTTCGAAGCGCGCAACGTGCCCCTGCGACCAGCGCTTTCGACCAACTTTCTGGAAACCATAGCCATGCTGGTGGGCATCGGCCTCGGCTGGAGCGTGTTACCCGCCAGCATGGTGGGTGAGGGTCTGGTCAGGTTGTCGACCGATGCGCCGGATCTGCACCGGACACTGGGCTGTGTACTCAATCCCAGACGCACGTTGTCGAACGCTGCCCGGGCATTCGTTGAAGTTTTGCTCAGCTCGAAGGACCCGGCTGCACAACTTGCCCACGATAGCGCATGACATGGTCCATCAGGACCAGCGCCACCATGGCTTCGGCGATGGGTGTGGCGCGGATGCCGACACAGGGGTCGTGGCGGCCTTTGGTCACGACTTCGACCTCATTGCCAGCGCGGTCGACGGTTTTCCCGGGCTTTGTCAGGCTCGAGGTCGGCTTGAGCGCAATTCGGGCAACCACATCCTCACCGGATGAAATTCCGCCAAGAATTCCGCCTGCGTGATTGCTGGTAAATCCATCCGCCCTCATTTCGTCTCGATGCTCGCTGCCGCGTTGCCGGATGACGGCAAAGCCATCGCCCATCGCAACCGCCTTCACGGCGTTAATGCTCATCAACGCGCCGGCGAGTTCTGCGTCGAGCTTGCCGAACACAGGCTCACCGAGGCCAACCGGCATCCCACTGGCAACGACGGTAATTTCCGCGCCGATGGAGTCGCCTTCCCTGCGCAGTTGATCAATCAGCGCCGCTATTGAATCCACCGCCTCAGGATCGGGACAGAAAAACGGGTTCTCGGCAACTGCAGACCAATCCTTCAACGCAATGTCAATCGAACCGATGGCGCTCAGATAACCCTGCACGCTCACCCCGAGGGTCGTCAGATACTTGCGCGCGATCGCACCCGCCGCAACACGCATCGCGGTTTCCCGGGCCGACGCCCGGCCACCACCCCGGTAGTCGCGAATGCCGTACTTCGCCTGGTAGGTAAAATCCGCGTGCGCCGGCCGGTAGACGTCCTTTATCGCACTGTAGTCTTTGCTTTTCTGATCGACGTTTTCGATAACGAGACCAATCGGGGTGCCTGTGGTCACGCCCTCGAAGACGCCGGAGAGGATCTTGACCGCGTCGGGTTCCTTGCGCTGAGTGGTGTATTTGGACTGGCCGGGTCGCCGCCGGTCCAGATCAATCTGCAGGTCGGCTTCTGTCAGGGGTAAGCCGGGTGGACATCCGTCCACCACCGCGCCCAGGGAGGGACCGTGACTTTCGCCAAAGGTGGTAACCGTAAAAAGTTGTCCAAACGTATTTCCCGCCATCGCCTTTCATCAGCCATTGTTTTACCGATACTCAGGGTACCCGGGGACCGGCAGTATGGAAACGTCACAATTGAGCGGCAAGGTGCTGGGAAATACCTGATCAGAGGCTCCCTAATAGCGCAGCGGCCTGGCATTCCCCTGCAGAATGAAAACTCCCGAACCACCCTGCGTGAGGTCCGGCCAGATAAATCCAGTCCGCGAATACTCACGCTGCAGCGCAGCTGCACTGGCGCCGACCTCGCACACCAGCATGCCGTCGGGGTTGAGACGGCCAGGCAGTTCAGCGAGCAGCTCATGGACAACCGTGAGACCATCGCCGCCCCCCGCAAGACCCCGCGCGGGTTCATGCCGGTGCTCCGGTGGCAGGGCGCGCATATCAACCGTATCAACGTACGGCGGATTACACACGATCAGATCGAACTGCCCGGGCGGCAGATCGGCAAACAAATCAGAACGCACCACTTGAGTCCGTTGCGTAAGACCGTGACGTTCGACGTTGCGCCGCGCCAGAGTAACTGCCGTTGGATCGACATCGGCCAGCGTCAGATGACATTCGGCGAAGGCGCGTGCACTGGCAATCCCGATGCAGCCAGAACCGCAGCACAGATCCAGAACGCTCGCAGGTTCTGCGGTCAGCCAGGGACTGAAACGTGCTCCAATCAACTCGGCAATTGGCGAACGCGGGATCACCACGCCAGGTTCAATAAGAAACTCGAGTTCCGCGAACCACGCCGTGCCCAGCAGATAAGGCAGTGGTATCCGCTCGACTACCCGACGCTTGAGCAAATCGACAATGCGTTGTCGATCCGACTTGGTCAATTCTGCAGCCAGGCTCGCCTTGTCGTTTGGCAGTTCAGCCACTGTGAGCACCAGCGCAACTGCCTCGTCCCAGGCATTATCTGTGCCATGATCGAAAACTACCGAGCCCTCCTCGAGGGCAAGCGCCACTCGCTTAATCTGCTCGGCTACCTGCAACTTAACGCTCGAAGGTCGCCTGCCCCATCAGTTGTGATCCAACCGATGGGGTAGCACCAGCTCGATTCTGGATCGTGATCCACTCGCGCGTGGCAGGAGAGGGCCCGCGGCAAAAGGCACGAGTGTCGGTCCACCATCGAGAGTCAACGCTATCACCGCCTGCTCGCTGCAGCGTTGCGCCGCTTCGATAACGGCACGGATCTTCGCCGAACTGTACAGGTGACAGACGACATAAACTGTCTGACCCGAAAAAATATTCAGTTCCTCTGCGAGTTCTTTGAGTGTTGCGCGGGAGGATTCCGGCAAATTGCCATCTCCCGCCAGCTTCAGGCCGTCTATGACGCTGAACCCATCGCCAGCCAGATGCTCGACCAGAACGCGATTAGCCACAACGGCCACGTTCGTTTCAGGATTCAATGCTTCGAGATGTGCATAGACTCTTTTGTTACCCCGTTCGATGACGTAGAGCGCAAGCAGATGCCCCTCATACTCGGCAGCCAGGTAGAACTGGTTGCCGTCCGGGCCGTACAAAATGGCTTTCTTGAAAATATGATTGGCCCAGTCGTTGCTGCGCCCACAATCACGGCCGGAGCAACTGAACAGCTCACCCGCACCGAGTAGTTTTGCATAGTGCTCAACCACCTCACTGACCGGCGTTCCGTTGGGTATCTGATACGTT
This sequence comes from Gammaproteobacteria bacterium, assembly GCA_027293665.1. GTDB lineage: Bacteria > Pseudomonadota > Gammaproteobacteria > Pseudomonadales > Azotimanducaceae > SZUA-309. The sequence continues at coordinate 9,801 of JAPUFN010000459.1, forward strand.
GCACGTTCAATCGTCGCCGATGTACGTATGTCTTTTTCTATAC
>JAPUFN010000046.1 GCA_027293665.1 Gammaproteobacteria bacterium
ATTGAGAAACGCTCACCCCTGCCAGAATTGCTGCTTCCACTTCAGTTCGTGCGTTTCCCCTGTGGCCGCTATCTCCACGTCCACTTCAAACGTAATGTGTTCTTCCGGGCTGAACCGGAAAGTGCTGATATGGTATATCGCCTGACCCTCCCGGATTTCGTCAAAGTTCAGCCCTTTTGACTGTCCGAGTAAATTCCTCGCCCCTCCGCTGACGCATGCTTCCACGCCGACGCCGAGCGCATCTTTTTGATACACACTCACCATGACCACGCCGAGTTTTTCATCGCGGTCGATTCCGTACAGTTTGGCGACTTCGGGGCGAAGGAAGGTGCTGTTGAAGGCTTTATAGTCGACTTCATGGTCGAGCGCCGCAGCTTTGACAGCCGCAGGCACAGCAAGAAGGTTACCGCATTTGACACTTTGCAGACCGGTTTCGCTGCACGCTAAAGTGGCAAAAAGCGCGATAAGTAAGAGAGTTGCACTTCTCCATATTTTGGCGCTCACAGTCGTCACCTTGAGCATCGCAATCAAGCGAGCCAATGTTTAACTACCTGGAATCAGTATACCCAGACAGCCCGATCCTCACAAATCATTCCTTCTGCTGTAGTCGCATCGTCTGAATGACCGTCAGCCGACGATGACCATAAGGTGATAAACCGCCGTCGAGATATTGTTGAATCTGTGCCTCGGTCAGTGCTTCCGACATCAATTTCGGGACTGTTCTCTCGTGGTTGCCGTGAAAGTCATGACAGCCCAAACAAGTTCCCCAACGCTGTTCACTGATCAGCGTGGTATGTGGGACATCGACAGGATCGTCATCAAGGGCAGTGTCTTCATGGCAATGCTGACAGACGCGCGGTGTGACGCTGACGCGAATACCCAAGTGCTCCTGGTGACAGCTAACACAGGATTGCACACCCATCGCCTCTCGAGCCTTGGTGAATTCGGGTTCCATGAACTTGGCCACAGGATGTCGGTCGTCTGGATTTGTGTGACATGCCAGACATTGTTCGTTACCGGCTGGCGCGTAGATGAAATGACTTGCTGAATCCGATACTCCAGTCGCATGCATCAGGTTGTTAAACGCCTGACCGACAAAATTACCGGGGGCTGGGGCATGACAATCAAGGCATGCAGTTTTTGTGTGCCCGATATTGCGCGGACCGGCAGCGTGCCAGGATTCGCGCCCGGGAAGCAGAAGTAACACGCCGCCTATTACTGCGACAATCAATCCCCAGCGGTAAGCCGATTGCTGATCGGGGGTCAGCGATTTCCACCTGATGAGAAATGCAGCTATCAATAACTTCCCCTATTTGTAGGCGAGCGCAAATACCATATGGATGAGAGCCAACACGGTAATCAGGCACGATGAGGGTATGTGGACCAATAGCCTGAAGCGGTGGAAACGCTGGCGCCACTCGAGGTTTCTGATCAAGGTTTTGTCCACGGCGCCGACCATGGTATTGAACACAAATAAAGACGACAAAACGACAGTGTAAGCGAAACCCAGAGAAACGGAATGCAGGTAAAGCAGAACTGGCGCGAGCATTCCCAGATAGCTGTGCCGCTCCATTGCAGTTAGTGCCAGCCTGCGCGTCAGCCTCAGGTAGGGCAAGTACCACTGGTAGCCAATGAAAGCGATCAGCAGGCTTCCGGTGGTGAATCGGTAGGCGTCGATCTGCTGCAGGGCTACGATGGCGCTCAACCCCCAGCCGAGTGCGCTCTGGACCAAATAATACGCGCACATACCCAATGTTACGGCCAGCTGGAGCAGCTTCGCCGCTCCGTGCTCCGGCGTTGTGTGCACGGGCGCGTGACCCACCGACGTGAAGACCTCCATCTGGACTCGTTCCGGCCTGACTCCGACCTCGAGCAGCATGGCTTGCGCTGATTGCATATATCCAGGCGGCCCACAAACAAGATATCGTGCGCCAGGCAAGGATGCGTGGATGGAGGAGATAGCATCCAGATCCAGGTGCTGCCGGCCGCCGGTGGCACGGTAGTTCACGCTGATGTTGTCGTTCCTCGCAGCCAGTTCATCGAGTTCCGTGCGGTAGGCGAAGTTGATTTGAGTACGGGCCGAATAGTCGATGTGCAACGTTTGGTTGCTTGTTACCTCATCGATACTGCGGGCAATTGCCAGTGCCGGTGTCATACCGATTCCGGCAACCAGACAGACAACGGTTTCACTTAAGTCTGGGTCTATCCAGAAATCGCCTTTGGGATGTGACAGTTTAAGGTGAGGATTCCGCGGTTGCTTGAACAACCAGTTGGACAAGAATCCATGGTCTTCGCGTTTGACCGTGATCTCGCGCCACTGGGTGCATCGAGCGGGAGAGGTGATGGTATAGGGACGTTGTACCCAGGTACCATCGATCTCGGCCGAGACAACCACGTGTTGGCCGGGAAGGCAGGGGCGTAGCGGTTGTGACTCGATTTCGCCGTCCGCAACGATTTCCTCGCAGGGTGTGAAGCGAAAGGACCGCACATCGGGAGCGGCTTCAATTTCTTCCGACAGTTGGACGACCTGCCCGGTGCTGCTGAGCATTGAAGCAATCGAAGCGGTGCACGCCCCGCACACCGTCGTAACACCGGTTTCGCGGCTGAGGTCTTCGAGCGTGTCCACCCCATGCACGATGACCGACTCGATCGCCCGCCGCGTCAGTCCGAGACACGGGCAGAGTATTGCGTTGGGGTCCGCCGCTAGTTGCGCCGGGGACGGTTCGAGCAAATGTCCGCTTTCGTGGAATTGCTGGAGCGCTTCGCTGTCGAGTTGCACCTGGTCCAGCAGTAGTGCATGTACCTGACTTAATTCCAACCAGGGCCCTTCCACATGCACCCGCACGAGCTCACCATTGTGCGTGGTCAAGATGCGCAGGATCTCGCGCCTGTCATCGCGGTAGATGAAGTCCTCGCACTCCGCATCCGGGGGAATTTCCAGCGAGGCACTGTAAATTGCCCGATCGATAACGTGGTTGACGATGACCTCCCGGCCATCATCAAGCTGCACCACGGTTACTAACGCTGGCTGGCCACGGAATTCACCATCGAAGAGGGTGGCCAGGCCGCCGGTCATGGCATAAACGCGTTTTACTGCGCCAAGGTATTCGTGGAGTTCGGGTACCGCAGCAGTCGCCTGCAGGAATTGTTTACGATCGAAGATAACCAACTCGACTGCAGATACGGCGATGGCTGCAGCGGTGTGAGGACGATCTTCCAGTACCGCCAGTCCGCCGAACGTATGTCCTTCGTGGAGCATCGACAAGATAATTTCCACGCCGTCCTCTAAGCGAGCGCTTTTCACAGACCCTGAACGGACCACATAAACCGCCGACG
>JAPUFN010000460.1 GCA_027293665.1 Gammaproteobacteria bacterium
GCCCAGACCCATTCAGGGTAGTTGCGCATTGCGATGCCAACCCGATCGCCAGGCCGGACCCCAAGTTCGTGGAGTGCACTGGCAACGCGTTCGGCTCGTAGCCAGGCGTCGGCAAACGTGTAGCGCTCATCTTCGTAGACATAGAAGGTTTCATCGGCCCACTCGAGCGCTGCCTGATAGTATTCGCGCAAGTGCGAATGGGCGTTTTTGAACGTGGGTAGGCGCACGCCGTTGATGTCGGTATCGATGAGCTCAAAGGCGCCGCCGGGACCCAGCAGCTCAGCGGCCGTGGGCGCATCGTGCTGAGTGCTCATGATCTCTTCCCCCCTGTAGACCCATCACTGTGGCCTGATCGAGAGTAGACCAATGCACCGGTGAATGTCATGACTTTCGCAGACCGCATTCGCAGCGGTTGCCGGACTTTATTGGACGCTCAGGACCGCCACACTCAAACTCAGAATCTGACTGATATCGCGCAGCGGTTGCAGCAGCAGTTCAGATTTCCCGTCGTTGCCACTCGTGACGTTGCCGTCCACGATGACGGTGGCTGTCGCTATCCGGCGGCGGCCGCGTAACCAGATCGTCACCGTTTCTGCCGCTGCGAGATTGCGCAGCCATTGCGAGCCGCTGCGCACTGTGCTGACGACGACCGTGTTGTGGAACGACCAACAGGCCAGCGGTAGCGTGTATGGCCGACCCGTCTTGCGGCCGGGAATCTCGAGCACGACAAGACCGAACGGATTGAGAAAGGGTGCGGCAACACCCGCCTTGACGAGAGGCGCGATCGCCTCGTTGAGCGGCGCCAACAGATCGGCAAAACCGGTAGCTGTTCTTGTGGCACGGTTCATCGAGGGATCCGAATCAATTCAGTGGGAACTGCTCGCCAACCAATCGCTCGGACAGCGCCCACAGTTTCTCCGCACCTTCCGGGTCGAGCGCCCATTGCGCGTAGCCACCCGAGCGAAGGCCACCGTCGCCGGGTCCGGCCACGTGGCAGTCTTCGAGGTACAGACCGCCGCGACCTTCAAGCTCCGCTGAGGTTGCTGCCCAGACACTGGTCGCAGCACCTTGAGGGATGGACTTGAACCCGGCCTGAAATGCCTCCGGGTCATCCACACCTGCGCGCTCGACCATGGTGGCGATGTCTTCGTCCGTCAGGTGCCGGCCCAGCTCGGTCATGATGCCGCCCGGGTGGACGGCCACTGCATGAACTCCGGCAGCGCCGAGCCGTTGCTCGAGACCCACCGAGAACAGGATGTTCGCGCTCTTCGACTGGCCGTAGGAAGCCCACTTGTCGTATTCACGGTTTTCAAAAAACGGATCGTCGAAATCCACCGGGGCAAAATGATGACCGGCGGAGCTGAGGTTGACGATCCGTGCCGGGGCTGCGGCTTTCAGCTCAGCAGCCAGCAAGCAGGTCAGAAGAAAATGGCCGACATGATTGGTTGCAAACTGCGCTTCCCAACCGGCGTCGGTTCGAGTCAGTGGACACGCCATCATTCCGGCGTTGTTGATCAGCAGATCCAGCTTGTCATGCTCGGCGCGCCAGCCTTCGGCAAACTCGCGCACGCTGTCGAGGTCAGCCAGCTCCAGCTTGCGGACTTCAATGTTGTCGTTGCCCGTACTCTCACGGATCGCAGCGGCGACCGCTTCACCCTTCGGCACATCGCGCGCCGTAATCGTCACGGCCGCGCCCTTCGAAGCTAACGCCCGGGCCGTTTCTTCACCGAGGCCACCGGATGAGCCGGTGACGATCGCGCGCTTACCGGAAAGGTCGATGTCCGCGATCACGTCATCTGCCGTGCTGTCGAATCCAAAGCTCATGGTCCTACCCCTTTGGCTGCAAGCCGCCAATAGTAGCGCGGCGGACTCGCTAGCGCCTATGCAACGGCATGCACGCCAGCTGCTCCCGAAGGAGGGCGCGCTGCCCTGAGCAGAAGAAAATTAGAAAAGACTGGCAAATATTATATCCATAGATATAATATCTAACATCAAAGTATTCATTGATATTAATAATGCCCAATATCGAACAACGCGGCGCCCTGTTGCAGCTGCTCACCGATTCCCAGTCCGCAATGGCGCGGATTTTTGAGCATCGCGCGCAACACCTGGGTCTGACGCGAGCGCAATGGCGCGTTCTGTCAGGCCTGTACGGCCATGGCGGGATGACGCAGACGGCATTGGCGGAGTCGATTTCGCTTGCACCGTCGCCTTTGGGTAAGATAGTTGACAAACTCGAAGCCAGTGGCTACGTCGAGCGGCGGCCCGATCCGGAAGATCGCCGCATCAATCGCCTCTTCGTCACCGACGCGGTGACCCCGCTGGTGGAGCCGACCCGCACTCTCCTGCGGGAGCTCGAGGAGGCCGTGTTGCACGACCTGCCTGCAGATGAAAATTTTGTCGATCAGCTCAAGCGCGTTCGCGACAAGCTGCTCGATATGGTCGCGCAAGAGCTTGCGACCGCCTGACCCGCATTACTTAAAACTGCTAAGACATATATAGGAGGATCAATTGTGATCAAACTCGGAGCCCTGGACGCCATGTTCTTGTACAACGAAACCGCAACCACGCCCATGCATGTGGCGGGTCTGCTGTACCTGGAAGTGCCTGAGGCACAAACCGAGTCCTATTTCGACGATCTGCGAACCATGCTGCTCGAGCGCATTCATCTGGTTCCTTACCTCACGAACCGTCTGGAACTCACGCCGATGAACATCGATCACCCGGTCTGGGTTCGTCATCAGCAGTTCGATATCGATGAACACTTGCATCGCGTCCAACTCGATGCGCCGGGTAGTGTGCAACAGTGTGAAGAACTTGCCGCTCGCCTGTATGAGCCGTTGATGGATCGCAGTAAGCCATTGTGGGAAATCTGGGTCATCGAGGGTCTGGCGGATGGCCAGGTGGCCCTGCTGCAGAAAACTCATCACGCTGCGATCGATGGCATGTCGAGCATCAAGGCAGCCGAGTTGCTGTTCGATTTCACACAACAACCGCGCACGGTCGAGCCAGCTCCCGCCGATTACTGGGAGCAAACGAAACCGACCTATGGCCGGCTGTTGCAAGCTGCATACGCAAACCTGAACCGCTACTGGTGGGAAGGCGTACAGCGCATTCCAGAGCTGACGCGGGCGAGCACTCGCCTGTCCAGGCAACTGATCGGCAATCGGCGTCAGGAGAGCGTGTCCGTCAGCGGCCCGAAAACCCGCTTCAACGCGTCGATCGATGAGAAGCGCGCGTTCCGGATGGTGAACATGTCGTTGCCGACATTGAAAGCAGTGGCCAGGAAGTCCGGAGTCAAAATCAACGACGTCATGCTCGCGATCTGTGGCGAAGGGGTGATCCGATATCTCGAACGCCATGGCGAAAAGCTCGATCGCTCGCTCATCGCAAGCTGTCCGGTGTCCCTGCACAAGCCCGGTGATGAGACGATTCGTAATCAGGTGAGCGCGATCAACATCAGCATGAAAACCGAAGTGCGTGATCTGAGTGAGCGGTTGCAGGCGATCCATCGTTCAGCGAACGTGGCCAAAGAAACGCTGGCCAACCTGGGTGATGCCATGCCCACCGACTTCGGTGGGTTCGGGATGCCTGCGGCTTTACAGGCCATGGCGCGGTCAATGGAGAGCGGGATCTTTGCCGACTTCGCACGTCAGGTGCCGATGAACCTGGTCCTGTCGAACGTGCCGGGTTTCCCGGTGCCGTTGTACGTTGCCGGTGGCAAGCTGGTCCGCCAGATGCCGATGTCTATTGTCGTACATGGCAGCGCCATCAACCTCACGGTGATGAGCTATGTCGATCGGATGGATCTCGGCATCACCGTTGCGAGCAAGCGTGTTCCCGACATAGATGCCCTGGGCCAGGATCTGCAGGCGGCGTACGAGCAACTCGTGGCTACAATCCTTGGCAGTCAGGAAGAAACAGCTGAGCAGGTCGACTACGAAGAGATTGCTATCGCGGCAGCCTGACAGCGCAATCAGGTCACAGCAGCGAGGTTCCTGAGCGAGCCTCGCTGGCCATCGAAACCGCTGGTGGCTTGAACTTTCTGCGGCCACTCCGGTCCAGGTAGCCATGTCTTACGTTTACCGCAGATCACTTCTGCCGTTGCTCGCATTGCTGGCCCTGGGCGTTTTATCTCTGCCACTGGCGGCAGCAGAAGGCTCATCGTTGCCCGATGAACTCACCGACGATCCGCTACTCAATTCCCGGTTCCTGCTTTCCAATTCCAAAATTGAGCGCAGGCAGGTACTGCGATGGATAAAAAAGCGTGGCGATCCCGACATGGTTGCAGCACTCATCTACATGCTCAGGTACTGGCGGCCCGAAGAGCGCGAAGACCTCGCCAAGACCCTGCAACGGCTCACAGGTCATCGCACGATCGGTGACGACTGGTTTCGCTGGGTCGCCTGGCAACAAACACACCCGGAAATTGTCCCGTTCGAAGGATTTGCGTTGTTTCAATCGCTGCTGTTTGGCAGCATCGATCCGGAGTTTCGCCAGTTCATCTATCACGACGCACCGCACGAGATTCGGCTGGAGGAAATCCTCTGGGGCGGGGTGGGTAAAGACGGCATACCCGCGCTGAATTACCCCAAGTTCATCGACGCTGCTGATGCCGGTTATCTCGTTGATGACGACCCGGTGTTCGGTGTTTTGATCAACGGTGATGCGCGCGCATACCCATACAGAATCATGGATTGGCACGAGATGGCCAATGACGTGGTCGGCGGCGTTTCGGTCGCGCTTGCGTACTGCACGTTATGTGGGTCGGCGATTCTTTATCGAACCGACGTCGCCTCTCAGCCACAACCGATTGTGTTCGGTTCCTCCGGTTTCCTCTACCGGTCTAACAAGCTCATGTACGATCACTCAACCAATTCGCTGTGGAATCAATTCACAGGGCGCCCGGTTGTCGGCGAGCTCACCGGCAGTGGCATTGAGCTTGAAGTATTGCCGTTGGTTACCACCAGCTGGGAGAAGTGGCGGGAGAAGCATCCGACGAGCAAAGTGCTCGATGTCGACACCGGGTTCGATCGCACATACAAAAAAGGTGCGGCCTACGGGCGTTACTTCGCAAGTTCGAAACTGATGTTCCCGGTGGCGGTTTCAAATAAGTCGCTGAAAACCAAGCAGGAGATATTTGCTCTGCGCATCACGGGTGCGGAAAAGGCATGGCCTCTGTCAGCATTCAAGAACGGCCGCGTGATCAACGACCGAGCCGGCGTTATTGCTCTGGTGGTAATTGGCGATGCGGATACTCGTAGCGTTCGCGCCTATCGCAGCGGCGGGCGATCGTTCCAGCGAGTTGGCGACGACCTCGATGAGGTGTCCAGTGAGGCGGTGCTGTGGCGCGTCGAGGAGGACGCTCTGCATTCGCCAGGCGGTGAAACTCTGGCGCGCCTGCCTGGTCACCTTGCCTATTGGTTTGCCTGGGACAACTATTTAGGCAATGCGGAAGTATTCGATGGTGACAATCAATGATGATCGATTTTCGATCCCAATCGCATGCCTAGGCTGACCTTCGTCGGAAAATTTGTTGTGGCGTTTGCCGCCGCCTGGGCGGTTGGCGCTTCGATCTATATATTCTTCTCACCTCTATCCGGCCAGGGTATAACAGCCCGTCGCACGTTCGGCGAGTCAGGTAGTGTCGTTGAGACCTATATGACGGAACAATCCTGGTATGAAGCACAGGGCCTCTGGGGCATCTTTGTGCTTGCTGTATTCGCCGGGATCTATCTTTTCGCGGTTCGGCTGGCATGGAACGGCCGCTACAATGCCTTGACCATCGTGAGCGTGATTACCATCGCGCTGTCGATCGTCGCCGGTTTCTCAATCGGCGGGATTTACTTCCCGGGAGCTGTGGGATTGTTGGTAGGCGCTCTGATTCTTCTTTCGGCCAGATTGCTCACATCGCGATGACGCCGCGTCGTGGCGGCCTGACGCGGTTTACTGTACCGTCTGGACGGTTTAGTTTATACTCAGCGAATGCCTGGAAAACCCTCGGCAAAAGCTAAAATTCTCAACGCCGCGGCGCTGGTGGTCGACCGTGTGGGCGCGGCGCATCTCACGATCGACGCCGTTGCCGAAAAAGCGGAGCTGTCCAAAGGCGGCGTTTTGTATCACTTCCCCAGCAAGCGCGCGATGCTCGAAGGCATGGTGCAACACGTGGTGCAGCAAACCCGGGAGCGAGTCGCCAGCCACCGAGCGGAGATCGGCGATGACGCAAACCCCACCGTACGCTCACTGATCATGGCGGTGCAGGAGCAGGACGACCAGGAACGTGCCATGTCACTGGCAATTCTGGCAGCAGCGGCGGAAAACCCCACACTGTTGGATCCGATTCGTGAAGTAATTGCCGACTGGTTTGCAGATGTCGAGGACGAAGGCCGGCTCGGCGTGCTGCTGCTGTTGGCAACTGAAGGCATACGTTTTCTGGACATGCTGAATTTGCTGCCGGCGAATGCGGGAGAGCGTAGCCAGTACCTCACATCGCTACTGAGCATGGCTGAGACTGGCAGATTATGAATTCGCTCGCGCAAGCAATGCTCCTACTCTTATTGCTCTGCGCTCTGTCAGCCTGCGATCGCGCGCAACCCAGCAGTGCTGAGCCACAATCCATCCGCCCGGCACGGGTATTTCAGGTGGTAGCGCAGGGTGCGACGATCAAGCATGAATTTGTCGGTCGGGTCGAGGCGGCGCAAGTGGTAGATGTGTCCTTCGAGGTCGCCGGACCTCTGGCATTGCTACCGGTGCTGGAAGGTCAATCGATAAGCGCCGGTGACCTGGTTGCCGCTCTGGATCCAACTGACTTCAACCTCGCGCTGCGTGAAGCCGAAGTGCAGCTAAGACTGGCGAATCAGGATCTCCAACGCAAACGCAAGCTGCTCAAGGAGCGCGGCATCTCAGAGTCGATCGTAGACGACGCCCAGGCGGTGTTCGATCTGCGCAAGGTGCGTATGGCGCAAGCGCGCGAAGCGCTGGCTGACACCAGGATCCTCGCACCATTCGACGCTTACGTTGCCCGACGTTACGTGGACAACCACGTGAACGTACGTGTTGGTGACAAAATTGTGCGGCTGAACGATCTGCAGGAGCTCCACGTTGTGGCCAACGTTCCCGGGAGTCTCTTTGCGACCACAACACCCGACCAGATCGTCGCCATAAAAGCGCGATTCGACTTCATCCCGGATACGGATTTCACGCTCCAGTACCGCGAGAACAGTGGCGATGCCGATTCGGTGGCGCAGACCTACGAGATCACGTTCGCGATGCCGCGTCCCGAGCGCTGGAACCTCCTGCCCGGCATGACAGCCAGCGTCGAAATTGAACTAACCACCGCCGACGATGGACTCAACATCTTCATTCCCACCACTGCGCTCGTTGTCAGCAGCGACAAACGCTTTTACGTCTGGGTTTACGATCCACTCACGCACAACGTGGAGCGGCGCACGGTGGAGGTGGGTTCTGCGGCGGGCGACGGAGTGCCGGTTCGTTCCGGATTGAACGGTGGCGAACTCGTGGTTGCCACGGGTGCCAGCCAGCTGCAGGACGGCATGCAGATTCGTCCGCTGGGCGATCCCGTGACCGAACTGTAGCGTAGCGGATCCAGCGTGAACAACATCGGCCGACTCGCGATCGAACGACCCCTGTACCCCTGGCTGATCATTTTCCTGTGTGTATGGGGCGGGTTTTACGGCATCGATACCGTGGGTCGCCTGGAGAATCCGACGTTTCCCATCAAGAACGCCTACATCATCACGGCTTATCCTGGTGCATCGGCGATAGAAGTAGAGCAGGAGATCACGGACGTGATCGAAGCGTCTCTGCAGGAACTGCCCTACCTGGATTTCATTACGTCGAAATCCGTACCCGGACGTTCAGAGATTTTCGTGCAGATGCTCCAGATCTACTCAGATGACGATCTGCCGCAGATCTATGACGAATTACGTCGACGCGTGATCGAAGGAGCCGGCCGCTTGCCACCAGGTACCGGTGTCCCCATCGTTGAGGACGATTATGGCGATGTTTATGGAATGCTGTACGCGGTCATCGCGTCCGGCTATTCCGAGGCCGAGATTTTCGACATGTCGCGACGGCTTTCGACGGGTATCAAAATGGTTCCTGGAGTGGCCAAAGTGGAAACGGCGGGCGAACCTCCTGAGGCGATATTCATCGAGGTAGACCACGAACGTCTCGTGCGCCTGGGTCTCCCGATCGATGCGGTGTTCGCCAGCATCGCACAGGAAAATCAGGTAATGGGTGCTGGTTCGATCGCTTACGGCCAGCGGCGAATTCGGTTTGCCCCAGAACTCGCGTTTCACGACGTGCAGGCGGTGGGCGACATGCGAATCGGTAAGCCGGGTTCCACGGAAATCATTCGACTTGCGGACGTAGCAACGATCTCGCGTGGGCCGGTGGAAGTCCCGCAGCAGATCATCCGCTTCAACGGTGAACGCGCATTTACCGTGGGCGTATCTGTCACGGACGGGCTCAACGTCGTCGAAGTTGGCGAACTCGTCGACCAACAGATAGAGACAATCAAACGGTCGTTGCCACTCGGCGTCGAGGTGCACCCCATACACCGACAGCATCAGGTTGTGAGTGATGCGATAAGCACATTCTTTCGCAACCTAACATTGTCAGTAGTCACCGTCGTGGGCGCACTGTGTCTCTTTATGGGTTGGCGTGCCGGTACCGTGGTGGGTAGCGTGCTGCTGCTTACCGTGCTTGGCACGATCGCGTTAATGGCATTGCTGGGTATCGATCTGCAGCGCATTTCGCTCGGCGCGTTGATGATCGCAATGGGCATGCTGGTCGACAACGCCATCGTTGTGGCGGAAGGCATGGTGATAGGCGTTAGACGTGGACTGGATCCGGCGGACGCCGCCGCGCAATCGGTTAAGCGCACACAATTTGCTCTGCTGGGTGCTACGGTCATCGGCATTCTCGCGTTTGCACCCATTGGACTGAGCAATGACAATTCCGGGTACTTCCTGCGTTCGCTGTTTCAGGTGGTGGCCATATCGTTGTTGCTGAGTTGGGTGCTTGCAGTCACCGTGGTGCCGCTGCTGGGCAACTACCTGTTGGTCGCCAGCAAAACAAACCAGTCAACAGACTCCCAGACGCTCTACGCCGGTTGGGGCTACGCGGCGTACCGAACGCTCATCACTTTCGGTCTGCGGCGGCACTGGTTGGCGGTATTCGCGATCTCCGCCATCACCCTTAGCTGTTTCTGGGGCGCTCAATTCGTCAAACAGGGCTTCTTCCCGTCGACTAACACACCGGTGTTTTTCATCGATTACTACCTGCCGCAAGGCACCGATATTCACACGACTGCCGATGAGATTAAAAAGCTCGAAGAGGTCATATCGCGGCAAGCGGGCGTCAGCGACGTGACCAGCTTCATTGGTCGCGGCAGCTCGCGATTTTCTACCACGGTGCGTCCCGAACAGCCCAATCCTGCTTATGCGAATATCGTGGTGCGAGTTGACTCGATCACTGAGATGGACACCATTATCGCCCGTGTCGCCGACATTCTTGGCGACCTCATGCTCGATGCCGAATTGCAATTCAACCGCAGCGAATTCACCCCGGCGGGTTCATCGAAAATGGAGGCCAGATTCTCGGGACCAGACCCCAATGTACTGCGAGCTATCGCTGAACAAACATTGGACGTTTACCTGGCGCATGAACTAATCGATCGCAAGACCAACTGGCGGCAAAGGGAGCTGCAGATCGTACCCAAATTCAATGAAGCGCGTGCCAGCGTTGCCGGCATCACGCGAGCCGACGTCTACCGATCGCTCGCCTTCGCGACTCTTGGTGTGCAGGTCGGCCTGTTTCGCGATGCTGACAAGCTGCTGCCGATTGTGGCGCGCGCACCCGCCGATGAACGAATTGACGTGCAGGCGCTGCCGGATCGTCTGGTGTGGAGTCCCGCGCAACAGATGCACATTCCCATGTCGCAGATCGTCTCGGCGTTCGAGCTCGAAGCAGAGGACAGCATGATCCATCGACGCAACCGGGTGCGAACCATCGGCGTGCTCGCTAATGCACCGGTGGGTCATAACGTGACCGAGGTGTTCAACACGATTCGTCCCGTGGTGGAAGCTATACCGTTGCCGCCGGGTTACAGCCTGGAGTGGGGTGGCGAGTACGAAGCTAATCAGGACGCCGAGGTGTTGCTGATCGACAAGATTCCGCTGACGTTCGGCTCCATGATCCTCATCACGCTCCTGATGTTCGGCAAATTGCGGCAACCGATCGTGATCTGGCTGACCGTGCCGATGACCGTGTGTGGCGTGGTCATCAGTCTGCTGGCCTCTGATCTTGCGTTCACGTTCCCGTCATTCCTCGGTTTTCTCAGCCTGTCGGGCATGTTGATCAAGAATTGTGTGGTGCTCGTCGATGAAATCGACAAGCGCATGGCAGAAGAAATTCCAAGCTTGGCAGTCATCGCCGAAGCAAGCGTGAGCCGGTTGCGACCGGTAATGCTCGCGGCGGGCACCACGATTGCCGGAATGTCGCCGTTGCTCGCTGATGCGTTCTTTCGCGAGATGGCCGTGTGCATCATGGGCGGGCTGGCGTTTGCTACTTTGTTGACTCTGGTCGCCGTGCCCGTGTTCTATCGCATCGCGTTTGCAAGAGAATTGAGTCGAGGGTCACAGACCGAAGCTCACCGCGTCGCAGGTTCACAGCCCGCTGTTTGACGACATAGTCTCGAACAATCGCTTGCGATCCGTGTCGTAGCGGCGCCCGGCGAAGTAAAACAGTGGGATGGCGGAAAACGAGATTGCCGTGAACCATAGCAGTGCGGTGGTGAATGGCGCATCACTGCCGCTCGCAATCAACCAGTCGATGTAGAAACCGGCAGCGCTGACGCCGACGGCCACGCCGGCCATGTTCAGAAGCAGGAGGTAAAGGGCGACCACGGTGGCCCGAATCTGTGGTGGCACAAGTTCCTGTACCGTTGCGAAAGTTGGCCCGTAGAAACAGCCGAGCTGAAAGAAGCCGGTGAACACGCCGACCCAGAACCACATCGAGCCGGGGTCCACGAGCCGGTACGCCACGTTGATCGGCGCAAGAAGCAGCATGATCCAGAACAGAAACATCGGTCTGCCGATACCGGTCTTTTTCAAGAACCAATCACCGCCGATACCACCGAACAGGTTACCCAGGATGCCAGCAGAGATCCCGATCCAGCCGGTGATCTGAGCGATCTCGGACCGGTCGAAGCCGCGCTCCTGCACGTACCAGAGTTGATCGAACGTCGCAGCACCAAGGATGAAGTGGAATGCCACCCCACCGCCGATAGTCAGCTGTAACGCTGGCGAGGCCTTGAGTGCGGTGACCAGCGTTCGTGCAATATCGCCGAAAGATTGCTTTGGTGGCGCCTCCGGCGCATCGGCAAGATGCCGCCTCGGGGTTTCCCGCATGAACAGCATGATGATGGCAAAGACCACGCCGATGGCGCCCAGCGTATAAAAGCAGTTGCGCCAGCCGATGGCGGGGCCGAGGTAACCCACCACGAGCAGGCTCGCGCCGACGCCGACAGGTACTCCCATGTAATAAACGCCGGAAGCGAATCCCAGGCGCGAAGCGGGGAACCGATCAGCCAGGAGCGACATCGAGGTGGGTGTCATGATCGACTCGCCAACGCCAATGAACATTCGTGGAATCGCCATGCTGACGAAACCGCGCGCAGCACCTGAGGCTGCCGTCAGTACACTCCAAGCCGCCAGGCCACATGCAATCAGGCGTGTTCGGTTGACGGTATCGGCAAGCGCACCCATGAACAGTCCGGCCGTCGAGTAGAAGAAGAGAAAAAACAACCCAGTGAGCAAACCGAACTCGGTGTTGGTCAACCCCAGATCCGGGACGATGAAGTTGGCGAAGCTTGCCAGCAACTGCCGGTCGACGAAGTTCATGACGTTCAGCACGGTGAGAAAGCCGAGAAACGCGTAACTCCCGGTTGAGACTGTTTCGGGGTTCTGCATCAGCTCTCTCCTGTCAGCGGCATTGCGTTCACAATATCGACGAACAAACCCGGTCTGAAGAATGGCGAACCATGACCGGTCATCTCCATAATGTGAAGATGACTTCCTGGAATGGAACCGGCGATGCGTTCGGCTTCGGCAAGGTTCATGTCCTGCCGACCGCAGGCGATCAGCACGGGTGCGTCGAGCTCGCCGAGCAGTTCTGAGGTGTCCGGCTCGTTCTGGTGCGCCGTGTGTGCTTTCAGGGCGGCATCCCTGTCTTCGTAGAAGCGCCAGGATTTGCGCATCGATACCGCCGGCTCGCCTGAAGCTTTAAGCAGCTCACGGGCTTGTGCGCCGAGCTCTCGTTGGCCGCCTTGCTCGACGGGCGGGGTGAGTGCTACATCGAACAACCCCAGGGCTGTCAGCTTGTCCGGGTGTCGCAACGCGAATCGGGCGGCGGTACGGGCTCCGTAAGCCACGCCGAGCACGAACGCGCTTGCGATATTCAGTGCTTCCATGATCGCTGCCAGATCGTCAGCGTATTGCGCGAAGGTGAATTCCTCGTCCGAACCCCATTCGCTCT
>JAPUFN010000461.1 GCA_027293665.1 Gammaproteobacteria bacterium
AGTGGACGGGCTACAAAAAGCTCGAGTGGGGCTGCGTGGGCGAATCCGCATGCGCAGATTCCTGGGGCCGTGCGCTGACCACCGGCGAGCCGAGCCTGTCCATCCCATGTTTTGCCGAGCGTCGCTATGGCGGTGTCATGGAAGACGAGTTGCTGATGGCGCTGCCGCCGCATTTCCTGCCAAAGATCATCGCCGGCCTGGACCATCTTTCGCGCAACGGCCTGCGCTATCCAATAGCACCTTACGGAGTGAACAACGATGCGCGCGCAGGACTGGGGGTGAGCTACAGCTGACGCACAACGCCTGGCAGCTGCAGACCGACTGGAGCAAAGATGGAACTCTATGAAACCATGAGCACTTTGCGCGCCGTACGTCGGCTGCGCAGTGATCCGATACCCGATGACGTGCTCGAACGTGTCCTGACAGCTGCGACCTGGGCACCCACGGGCGGCAACCACCAACCTTGGCGTATCGTCGCAGTTCGTGATGCGCAGAAAAAGCAGGCACTCGAAGATCTCTACCGACCTTACTGGGAAGGTTATGTTCCGAAGTATGAACAGCACCTGGCATCCATGAACGCTGCTGCCCGGGAAAAATCCGTCAGAGGTCTGGCGGCTGGTACTTATCTGTCACAGCATATGCACGAAGCCCCGGTGATTGCCGTCTTCTGTTTCAACCCGGCAAACATGACCATCACCGACGAGTCGCAGGATCGGCCAAGTGTTGTCGGCGGCGGATCCGTCTACCCGGCCGTGCAGAATCTGCTTCTGGCCTGCCGCAACGAAGGCCTGGGTTGCGTGTTGACCACGTTGTTATGCATGGAAGAAGAAGCTGTCAAAGCGCTGCTCGAAATTCCGGATGACTGGTACACCTGCGCGCACGTCCCGATCGGTTACCCGGTGGCCGGCGGACATGGGCCGATCAGCCGGCGTAAAGTGGCTGACATGGTCTACTACGACTCATGGTCTGCCGCAGGGAAGTAATGGACAGGAGCAAACACCACCCGATGCTGGTGCTCTATGGCGTGTTCGCCGCCTGTTGCACCATCACTGCCTGCGCAAATGCCGATGACTACCTCTTTGTCAATGGTGAGCTGATCACAATGACGAACGAGCGGACGCTGGAGGCCGACCTGCGCGTGCAGGATGGTCGTATCGCCGAAATCGGCGTATCTCTCCCGCAGGATGACGCCACGGTGATTGACCTGGCTGGCGGCTACCTGATGCCGGGTTTGACGGAGATGCACGCCCACGTGCCAGCCCCAGGTGCAGGGCAGGAATATCGAGACGAAGTACTCTATCTGTACATTGCAAACGGGGTTACGACCATCCGCGGCATGCTCGGCAATCCCGCCCATCTCACGCTCCGCGACGCTCTTAATGAGGGAGAGGTAGCCGGACCACGTCTGATCACATCGGGTCCTTCATTCAACGGCAACAGTGTGTCGAGCCCCGCACAGGCGCAGAGAATGGTTCGGGCGCAACACGCGGCTGGCTACGATTTTCTGAAGATTCATCCCGGGCTGACTCTGGCCGAATACGATGCGATGGCTGCAACCGCGCGGGAACTGGATATGGTTTTTGCCGGGCACGTACCCATGGAGGTTGGCCTCCTCCACGCGCTCGAATCAGGCCAGGCCACCGTTGACCACCTCGATGGATACATCCAGGCCCTCGTGAGCGATCTGTCTGCGGATGAAGGCGGTCTGTTCCTGCCGCGTCTCCTGCCGCGCGTCGACGAGCAACGAATTGCGACGGTGGTCGCCGCCACCTATGCGGCTAACGCCTGGGTCGTGCCGACACAGACACTGCTGGAAAACTATGCGGCGGCCGCGAGTAATCTGCAGGCCCTTCTAGAGCGACCACAGAACGACTATCTGCCGCGCAGCCTGCTTGCCCGGTATCAGCGCGCACTCAGCCCGGACAACCGTTCCGCCGATGCAGATGCAGCGGCGGCCTACAACACATTGCGCGCGCGTCTCATAGGCGAATTGCACGCACACGGCGTCGGCATTCTCCTCGGATCCGACGCCCCTCAGATATTCAACGTGCCTGGATTCTCCCTGCATCGCGAACTGGCATCGATGGTAACTGCCGGCCTCAGCCCTTTCGAGGCACTTGAGACAGGCACCACAAACCCCGCCCGATACTTCGACATGCAGGCTCAGTTCGGCAGGCTCGAACCAGGTCTAAGCGCAGATTTCATATGGCTGTCCGGGAACCCGCTCGTCGATATCGCCAACACAAAGAAGATCCAGGGCGTCATGGTTCGCGGCCGCTGGCTGGATCGCGGCACGCTGGACAACGGCCTCGCAGAGATCCGCTCACGCAATCAAGAATGAACACCCGGTTGTTTAAAGGCGTGCCCGCACCTACTAATAGGTAAGTTTCTGTACCAGAGCGTTCTGCATGCTCCGTCACATTTTCTTTCAATCACAACTCGTAGACTGATCAGGATTCACTAAAGCGAGTTGCCAGTATGAAACTCATTTACGTTCTTTTCACCGTAGCGTTGATCTCTAGCGCACCAGCGTGGTCGGATGGCGACAAAATTGATAGAAAAGATGCCGCCATCGGTGGCGCACTCGGCGGTGCTGTCGGGGCTGTCGTGGGTGCCGAACTTGGTGATCGCAACGGGGCAATTATCGGCAGTGCATTGGGTGCCGCCGTAGGTACCGCCATTGCGACCCATGAACAAGCACCGTCGGCTCATCCAGAGTCGATTCCTGTAGTGGAACTGAGCGTTCAGGCTGAAGGCCATCCCAAAGGCCGGCATTGTCCTCCCGGACAAGCCAAGAAAGGGCGTTGCTGAGACTGCTACCCCTCTCAAATCGACCGACAGAGATCTCCAAGTTTCCTGCAGGTCATCGAAAACATTGAGAAGTCCTGCACGGAAGCATGCTGCGCATCTTCCAGCACCCGAGTCCAGTCACCGGCAAATCTGCCGTGAGACGACAGCCAGGCTTTTACATCGCCGTCTGATTCCGCGAGACAATGTGCCGCAAGCACTCCCTGATATGTCGTGATGTCATCAAGTAGAGAATCACGTTCCATGGACTGCCAGTGACTGCCAGCGGGTAACTGGCCAAGTTGATCCGTCAGCCAATCCAGTCCCAGCGTGCCTGCGACTGCCGAGAATACTTTTGCCACACGGGCGGGTGGCGTGTCCGACTTGTCCGCTGCATCGATGATCGGCAGGGCCAGTGCGAGCTCAGCGGCAGCGATTGACCGTTTTGCGAGCGACTCGCTGATCCCTGCGTTGACGAGCGCTGCCACCCTTCGCTCCGACTCAGCATATTTCTGTTTGCTCACCAGAAGTTCACGGGATTCAATCAGCTCAG
>JAPUFN010000462.1 GCA_027293665.1 Gammaproteobacteria bacterium
ATCTACGCAGAGACGGCAAAATCGATTACCCTAGACGCGCGTTCTAAACTGCACGTTCCAAAACCTCGAGGAGTGGCCCGGAATGAGCTTCGACGTTGGTGTTGATGAGTCTGCCGCGGTAGTTGTCAGCGAAAGCCAGAATCTCTGGCCTTTCCTGTTATATGGCGTTTCCGTTGTGGGACTGTTGGCAGCGACACTCGTGGCGTCATGGTTTTGGGGTGCTCGTACCCGCCACACCGATAGTACCGACGTTCCGTTTGAATCGGGGGTGATCCCCGTGGGGAGTGCCGATCAGACTCGGCTTTCCATCGAGTTCTACCTCATTGCGATGTTTTTTGTCATTTTCGACCTGGAGACGATCTTCATATTTGCCTGGGCGGTAGCATTTTTTGAGCTCGGCTGGCAGGGTTACTTCGGAGCCGCTGCGTTCATTGTCATTCTCCTTGCTGCACTCGTTTACGAGTGGCGTACTGGCGCTTTGGATTGGGGCGTTTTACGCCGCCGATCACGTCGCGATTATTCTATTGCGGGAGAAACGGCAACTTGAGTGGGACGGGACACTAAATGCAGTGGCGACTGATCAAAACCGAACCCGGCGCGCTCATGGAAGAGGTGGACGCCGCATACGAGGAGGATATGGCAAAGAGCGTGCTGGTCGGCAAGCTCGAAGATCTGGTTGCCTGGGGACGGGCACATTCGTTGTGGCCGTTCAACTTCGGTCTCTCCTGTTGTTATGTAGAGTTCGCAACTGCCCTGACCCCGCGCCATGACATGGCACGTTTTGGCTCCGAGATCATGCGGGCAACGCCGCGTCAGGCTGATCTCCTCATCGTTACCGGCACGGTGTTTCGCAAAATGGGCCCGGTAGTGCAACACCTGTATGAACAGCTGCTGGCACCTCGCTGGGTAATATCCATGGGTTCGTGTGCCAACTCGGGCGGTATGTATGACATTTACAGCGTCGTGCAGGGTGTGGACAAGTTCCTGCCGGTGGACGTTTACGTGCCAGGCTGCCCACCGCGTCCGGAGGCGTTAATGCAGGGTCTCATCCTCCTGCAGGATGCGATTGCCAACGATCGGCGACCCCTTGGCCGTGTCGTGGCGGACGATCGTCACCAATTATCCTCACAACCGAATCAGCGTGATCTGCGTACGCCCGAAAGAATGCGGGTCACCTCCCTTGCAGAGCCCACCAGCGTGGGTAATGCACCACTATCAGCCGACCTCTTGAGCAGTAAGCCGCGGGGGACGGATTGAAGTAGGGCAACCTATGTCAGAGCTGGCGCAACAACCGACCACCCATGCTGGGGTGGCAGGAGAGCTGAGGGCTCGTTTTGGGTCCGAATGCCAATACCAGGAGACGGTAGACGGCATAACAACCCTGTGGGTATCGAGAACTCGCCTTCTCGACGTGATGCGTTTTCTCAAACACGAGATCGACAAGCCTTTTCCCCTGCTATTTGACCTGTCCGCAATAGACGAACGGGAGCGTGAGCATAGAAGCGGTCAACCGGCATCGGACTTCACCGTTTTCTACCACTTGATCTCGCTCGAACGAAACGAAGATGTGCGCGTTAAGGTTGCGTTGGCAGACGACGACTTGAGCCTGCCCAGCATAACCCCCGTTTGGCCAGCGGCTAACTGGTACGAGCGCGAAGTTTTTGACATGTTCGGCATCGACGTCTCCGGGCATCCGAACCTGTTGCGCATTTTGACCCCGCCACTGTGGGAAGGGCATCCATTGCGCAAAGAACACCCCGCCCGGGCAACCGAGATGGACCCGTACCGGATGAGCCCCGAGATCAAGCGGGAACAACAGGAAGCACTGCGGTTTGTTCCCGAGCAATGGGGTATGAGCACGGAGGCAAAACATACCGATTTCATGTTTCTCAACCTCGGGCCCAACCATCCGAGCGTGCACGGGGTGTTTAGAATCGCGCTGCAACTCGATGGCGAGGTGATAGTGGATGCGGTTCCGGACATCGGCTATCACCACCGGGGTGCCGAGAAGATGGCCGAGCGGCAGTCCTGGCATACGTTCATTCCCTATACCGACCGCATCGACTATCTGGGTGGGGTGATGAACAACATGCCTTATGTGATGGCTGTGGAGAAGATGGCGGGCATCGAAGTGCCGGATCGCGCCAAAGTCATCCGCATCATGCTCGCGGAGTTGTTTCGCATATCGAGCCATCTGCTTTTTTTCGGCACGTTTGCCCAGGACGTCGGCCAGATGTCGCCGGTGTTGTACATGTTTGCCGACCGCGAGCGGCTTTTCAGCATCGTGGAGGCAATCACCGGTGGTCGTATGCACCCGATGTGGTTTCGCATCGGTGGCGTGGCGCAAGACCTGCCGGATGGTTGGGATACGATGGTGCGCGACTGGTTGGACTATATGCCGAAACGTCTGGACGAGTACGACTCGGTGAGCATGAACAACAGTATCCTCAAGCAACGTACCGTGGGCATCGGACCCTACAATACTCAAGAAGGGCTGGAGTGGGGTGTAACGGGACCGAGTCTGCGGGCGACGGGATGTGACTGGGACTTGCGTAAGAATCGCCCGTACGGAGGTTACGATCAGTTCGATTTTGAGATTCCCGTAGCGGCAAATGGTGACTGTTACGATCGCTGCTGGGTGCGCGTGCAGGAGATTCGGCAAAGCCTCAAGATTATCCGGCAGTGCCTGGACAACATGCCGAGTGGGCCTTACAAAGCAGATCATCCGCAGACGACGCCCCCTTTGAGAGAGCGGACGATGCAAGACATCGAGACGTTAATTCAGCACTTCCTGAATGTCAGCTGGGGACCGGTGATTCCGCCTTCGGAGTGCAGCGTGAACATCGAGGCGACCAAGGGGTGGAACTCTTATTACCTGATATCCGATGGGGGGACCGGATCGTACCGAACGCGAATCCGGACACCGTCGTTTCCCCACCTGCAGATGATTCCGCTGATCAGTCGCGGCTTCATGATTGCCGATCTGATTGCGATCATTGCGAGCATCGATTTTGTCATGGCGGATGTGGATCGATGAGGTGAGCGAAGCAATCCAACTCATAGAAGCGCTATCGGCTGAAGAAGTCGAAGCGATCGAAGCCGAAATTGCTCACCTCCCGGATCGGGAGTCGGCCGCTATCGAAGCCATGCGTATCGTGCAGGAAAAGCGCGGCTGGATTTCAGATGAGAGCCTTGCCGGCATCGCTCGTTTGCTGGGCATGTCGGTCGAAGCACTAGACAGCATTGCGACGTTTTACAATTTGATTTTCCGAAGGCCCGTGGGTAGGCATGTCATAATGTTGTGTGACAGTGTGAGCTGTTTTGTCATGGGCTGCGATAAAGTCCGCATAGCGTTGTGCGACCAGCTGGGTGTAAGTATGGGTGAAACGACACCCGATGGACGGTTCACCGTGTTGCCGATCGTCTGCCTCGGCGCCTGCGATCGTGCGCCGGTGATGACCATCGATGAAGAGCTTATTACTAATTTGAGTTCTGATACGCTTCCCGAAACTCTGAGCAGGTTTGAATGATGCTCAGTGTGTCCACCAAACCGTTAACTGAGCGAACCGATGCAGTTGGCGGTCTTGTGGATCTGGCCGCTTACGAAAACGCGGGAGGGTATGAAGCCGCGAGGCAGGCGATTACAACCTCCTCACCGGAAGATGTGCAAGCGCTCGTCAAGGATGCCAATCTCAGAGGGCGTGGCGGTGCCGGGTTTCCAACGGGGGTCAAATGGGGGTTTGTACCCAAGGGTGACGCGGCCGGGCCAGGTCA
>JAPUFN010000463.1 GCA_027293665.1 Gammaproteobacteria bacterium
TCCTGGCTTGACCGTGATGACCTGCTGCGCCGACTGGCGGTGGTGGTGGATAACGCTGCACAGGGTAAGTACCCGCAGCGACAACTGGGATTTCTGGCACCGGCGGGCAAATTCCAGATCGTTGAAAATTCAAAGGGGATATTTGCGAATCCGCAAAACTTCCAACGATATGATCCTTACCTTGATGTGCTCGAAGGTATAGACGCGGGTGTACTGGCCACGCTGCTGGAGCAACTCGAGCCGCTGCTGGCCGAAGCGCTTGCTGAACTCGGCAATAGTAGAGATAGCGAATCTCAGCTCCTCTCGGCGATCAATCAGATCCTTGCTTTGCCTTATGTGCCTGCGAGCGTCGAGCTGGTGCAACCAAAAGTGTTTTACGAATACGCCGACCCGAAACTCGAAGCGTTGAGTCCGCTGCAGAAACAGGTGTTGCGTTTTGGCCCGGCCAATGTCGAGCGACTCAAGCAGTATCTCCGTTTGCTGGCGAGTGAACTCAGCCCAAACGTGCCCTGAGAGCCTTACGCCGAGAGCCCACCATCGATCACAAGCTCAGTGCCCGTAATGTAGCTCGCCTCGTCGCTTGCCAGAAATAGAACACCGTTTGCGATATCGAGCGGTAGTCCCTTGATGCCTGTGGGTACCGAAAGCTCAGCCATGGCATCGAGATCCACAATGTTTGTACCGTCCTGTAGAAAATCGAGATTGACTTTCTTCCAGATCGGCGTGTCGATGATTCCCGGATGCACGGAATTTACTCTTATCGGCCAACGCTCTTGACCACACTCGAGCGCCACACCTTTGGTAAACAGGCGCACGCCGCCTTTGGTCGCGCTGTAAGCGGAGAGATTTGCGCTGCCTTTGAGGCCCGCGACGGACGACATATTGATGATCGAGCCCGTACCTGAATCCCGCATAAGCGGGATGCAGTGTTTGACGCCAAGGAAGACGCCATCGAGATTGATCGCCTGTTGCCGCCGCCAATCGGCAAGACTCAAATCCAGAATGCTGCCGCCGATGCCGATTCCAGCGTTGTTGACGAGTATGTGCAAACCGCCATGGTGGGTCCGTATCGTCTCCACCACGCTCTGCCAGGCAACTTCGTCAGTCACATCGTGGTGCAGAAATTCGGCGCGACCGCCGGCGTCACGAATGCCGTTGGCGGTTGCCTCGCCCAGCGAGTCGTCGATGTCCGATATGACGACGATCGCCCCTTCCTCAGCCAATCTCTCGGCGCAGCCACGGCCGATTCCCGATGCGCCACCGGTCACCAGTGCAACCTTGTCCTCTACTCTTCCCGTCATCGCTCGCCTCCCCTGAGTGATCTGTTCTCCGCAGCTACCAGCCACCGTGGAGTCTGAGACCGGATTTGTCCAGCCGGAGTTGCCATCCGCCTGCCAGGCGATGGATGATGAGGGTTGGGCGAGCGATGGAAGAACGCATGGAGCAGGAACTGGACGAATTTCGAGCCGAGACCCGCAGCTGGCTTGAGGAAAATTGTCCATCGGGTGCGCGTGGCACCGGTCAGATCCCGTTCGGCAGCAGCAAGATAGAGCTCGAAGACGATGTACAGCTTTGGCTTGAACGAATGGCGCAGCGCGGTTGGACTGTCCCGACGTGGCCTGAAAATTACGGCGGTGCCGCGCTCGATCGGCCTCAGTACACGATTCTCATCGATGAGTTGAAGCGACTCAACGCCCGCCCGCCGCTCACCGGTCGCGGCGTCAACTACATCGGACCGACGATATTGGAACTTGGCAGCGATGAGCAGAAAGCTCGCTGGCTGCCGGGCATCGCGCGCGGCGAGGGCGGTTGGGCTATGGGATATTCCGAACCGGGTGCTGGTTCGGATCTTGCCAGCCTCGCTCTGAAGGCCGTGCTCGATGGCGATCACTATGTGTTGAACGGCCGCAAGACGTGGACCAGCGATGCGATGGATTGCGACTACATTTTCGTTCTTGTCCGCACAGACCCCAGCAAGCCGAAACACGAAGGCATTTCGCTGATCCTGGTCGACATGGCGCAGCCCGGAGTTCAGGTACGTCCTATCCGACTTCTGTCCGGGGCATCGCCGTTTGCGGAGACACTTTTCGAAGATGCGATTGGCCGCGCAGACGATGTCGTCGGCGGAGTCAATCACGGCTGGACGGTCGGCAAGCGCCTGCTGCAATTCGAGCGCTCCACTCATGCGGGAATCAACATCTCCGGCTCACAGGGCGGCCGGGTGGTAACAAGTCGCGTGCCGGAGAAGATCCAGCGTTATCTGCCCAGAGAAAATGGCCGTATTGCTGACTCGGCGCTACGGGCGAGACTCAGCAATTTCCAGATGAACGGCCATGCGCAGCGGCTCACTCAGCGCCGGGCGATTGAAGAACTGCAGGCGCGTGCCCCGGGATTTACCTCGTCCGCGGTGAAGCTGACCAATGCGCTGCAGGTTCAAGAGGGGGATGAGTTACTGCTTGCGGCCATGGGGACTCGAGGTCTTGGAGTTGCAGGTGCAGGTTTTTCGGCGGATGAACTCGCCATCACCCGGGCGTGGCTATACCAGAAATCCTTGACGATTGCGGGCGGGACGAAAGAAGTTCAGCTCAACATCATCGCCAAGCGGGTACTCGGGTTGCCTGACTGATTCGCGCGCTCGAATCGATTCAGTGTCAAACGTCGGATTGCGATTTGGACTGCGATGTTGATTC
>JAPUFN010000464.1 GCA_027293665.1 Gammaproteobacteria bacterium
CCCACCGGCAAACATCATGATGTACAGCGGCTGTCCCGGCGACAGGACCAGCGAAACCTGTTGCAACCAGCCCATACCCGGCGAGTTGCCGAACCACTGAGCCATCGAGGCCGGCGCCAGCAGCAGACTGGAGGCAAAAATTGCCGGGATGACGCCCGCCATGTTTATTTTCAGAGGCAGGTGACTGCTCTGCCCCTGATAGACCCTGCGTCCCTGTTGACGCTTGGCATAGTTCACCGTGATTCGCCGCTGGCCACGCTCGACGAACACGACGAAACCCACGATCATCACAGCGAAGATGGCAATCGCCAGCAACGCGATGATGTTGATGTCGCCCTGCCGGGCGGCCTCAAACGACCGACCAATCGCTCCCGGGAAGCCGGAGACAATCCCCGAAAATATAATCAACGATATGCCGTTACCAACCCCCCGTTCGGTGATCTGTTCACCCAGCCACATCATGAACAGTGCGCCGGTAACCAGAGTGGTCGTCGCTACGAAGAAGAAACTGAACCCCGTCGTGAACGCGAGGCCCTGGTTGGCCAGCGTCACGGACAATGACGTTCCCTGAATCAACGCGATGAACAAACAGCCATATCGCGTGTACTGGGTAATTTTGCGCCGCCCGGATTCGCCTTCCTTGCGCAACTGCTGCAGGGTCGGATACATCATCGTCATGAGATTCATGATGATGCTGGACGTAATGTAAGGCACCACGCCCAGGGCGAGGATGCTCATGCGCTCGAGCGCACCACCAGAGAACATGTTGAATAAATCGAGAATGCCGCCCTGCTGCTGATCAAACAATGACGCAAGCCGGTCCGGGTTAATTCCAGGCACGGGAATGTGCGTTCCCATCCGATAGATGAGAAGCGCCATAAAAACGAACAGCAGGCGACTGCGGAGCTCAGTTAAGCCCGCCTGCGTGCCTGCCAGTTGTCCCGAATTAGAAGCCATCAGTCTTCTACTTTGCCTCCAGCGGCTTCGATGGCCGCGCGAGCACCTTTAGTCACCCTGATTCCTTTTACCGTTACCGCTCGACTGATTTCGCCCGACAGCATGACCCGTGCGCGCTGCATGTTGCGGGAGATAATGTTGGCTGCCTTCAACGCAGCCAGATCGATCACATCCGCATCGAGCTTGTTCAGTTCACCCAGTCGCACTTCGGCGGTAACCAGGCCAATCCGCGAGCGAAAACCAAACTTGGGTACGCGCTGCTTGAGGGGCTGCTGACCGCCCTCGAAACCTGCCCGAACGCCACCGCCGGACCTTGCTTTCTGGCCTTTCGTACCCCGCCCGGCTGTCTTTCCCCAGCCGGTGCCGGCGCCGCGACCAACACGCCGCTTACTTTTTTTACTGCCCGCCGCCGGGCTCAAACTGTTGAGGCGCATGCCTACTCTCCTTCCACCCGCACCAGATAACTGACACGATCGATCATGCCGCGCACCGCCGGGGTATCTTCTACTTCCACCGAGTGACCGATCCGCCTCAGACCAAGACCTACCACGCACGCCCGATGCTTCTTGAGCCTCCCCGCGGGGCTTTTCACTAAAGTGACGCGTATCGATTTAGCACTCATGACTGCTACCTGGCTGATTCCTGACCAACGCCTCAGGCGCTGATTTCCTCTACGGTTTTACCGCGCTTCGCCGCGATGGTTTGCGGCGAGTGTATGTTCGACAAAGCTTTGAACGTCGCCCGAACAACGTTGATCGGGTTGGTCGAGCCATAACACTTGGCCAGAACGTTGTGCACGCCCGCCGCTTCGAGCAATGCCCGCATGGTGCCCCCGGCGATGATGCCGGTACCTTCCGATGCCGGCTGCATGTAAACCTTCGATGCGCCATGACGGGCCGTCACCGGATACCAGATCGTGGATCCGTTGAGATCCACATTAACCATGTTGCGGCGAGCTGCTTCCATGGATTTCTGAATCGCCAATGGGACCTCGCGCGCCTTACCGCGACCAAAGCCCACACGACCGTTGCCGTCACCAACCACCGTCAGCGCGGTAAAACCGAAAATTCGGCCGCCTTTTACCACCTTGGCCACCCGGTTCACCTGAACCAGTTTTTCAACCAACCCTTCTTCGCGAGACTCGTCGGTATACGCCATCCTTAAAACTCCAATCCGCCTACACGCGCCGCCTCGGCAAGCGCCTTGACCCGGCCGTGATATCTGTAACCCGATCGATCAAACGCAACTGCGGAAACCCCTACCGCCTTCGCCCGCTCAGCGATCAGCTCGCCAACTTTCGTCGCGGCCTCCACGTTGCCAGTGCTGCCGCTGCGCAGGCTTTTATCCAGCGTCGACGCCGTTGCCAGCACCTTGTCACCTTTAGGCGAAATGATCTGAGCATAAATATGGCGCGGCGTGCGATTAACCGACAAACGCACCGCACGCAGATCACGCATCTTTGCGCGGCTGCGACGTGCCCGGCGTAATCGGGCTGACTTCTTCTCCATCATCTACTGAAAACCTCTATCTCTCGCCTGCTCTGTGTGACTCAATAGTTCCTGCTGTTACTTCTTCTTCGCTTCTTTGCGGCGGACCCGCTCACCTAAATAGCGAACGCCCTTGCCTTTGTAAGGCTCGGGTGGCCTGAAGGCTCTGATCTCCGCGGAAACCTGGCCAACGAGCTGATTATCTACGCCGGAGATTACGATCTCCGTCTGACTCGGTGTTTGTGCTTCTACCCCATCGGGGAGCTCATAAACCACCGGATGCGAAAAGCCGAGCTGCATCGTGAGCTTCTTGCCCTGCACCTGCGCCCGATAGCCAACGCCCTGCAGTTCCAGGCGCTTCTCAAAACCTTCCGAAACGCCCCTGACCATATTATTGACCAGCGCACGCGTCGTGCCCGAAAGTGCTCGCGCCGCTTTGGAAGCGCTGCGCGCAGCGAAGGTCAATTCACCCTCTACCTGGGCAACCTCGACATCCGCATGCACCTGCCACGCCAAAGAACCCTTGGTTCCCTTGACAGTGATTTCCTGGCCGCGGAGTGTCACCTCGACACCTTTTGGCACGACGACCGGATTGCTTGCAATTCGAGACATTCAACTATCCTGTGTTAAAACACGGTACAGAGTACTTCGCCGCCAACACCCGCGTTCCTGGCTGCACGATCCGTCATCAGGCCACGATCGGTGCTGATGATGGCAACGCCCAGTCCACCGCGTACTGTCGGCAACTCATTAGATGCCTTGTACACACGCAGACCCGGGCGGCTGACGCGAGAAATTTCCTCGATCACCGCAGCACCTTCGTGATATCGCAGCTGCACATTCAACGTTGGCTTGGCACCTGCATCGATCTCGTAGCTTTCGATATAGCCTTCACTCTGCAACACTGCACACAGCGCCGCTTTGGCTTTTGAACTCGGCATACTCACGTCCGTATGACTTGCAAGTTGCGCATTACGGATGCGTGTGAGCAGGTCGGAGATTGGATCTTGCATTGACATTATTGAGACTCCTACCAGCTCGACTTGACCAGGCCCGGCACATCACCGCGCATGGCTGCTTCGCGCAATTTGTTGCGGCCCAGGCCGAATTTTCGATACACACCGTGCGGCCGTCCCGTCTGCCCGCAGCGTCTCTGCTGACGGGTGGGACTGGCGTTACGTGGTAATGCCTGCAGCTTAAGCTGGGCATCCCACCGCTCTTCTTCAGGCGCGTTGCGGTCGTTGATCGTGGCTTTCAAGGCGGCTCTCTTCGTTGCGTACTTCGCAACCATCGCAGCGCGCTTCTTTTCCCGTTCGATCATTGATGTCTTTGCCATGCCTGTTCTTACCTCAGATCAGTTTCTGAACGGGAAGTTGAACGCGCGCAGCAACGCCAACCCTTCCTCGTCGGTTTTAGCAGTAGTAGTGACCGCGATGTCGAGACCACGAATCTTGTCGATCTTGTCGTAGTCGATTTCCGCGAACACGATCTGCTCGGAAAAACCCATCGAAAAATTACCGCGGCCATCAAACGCCTTTGGATTGAGACCCCGGAAATCACGCATGCGGGGAATCGCGATCGAGATGAGTCGTTCGACGAACTCGTACATCCGCGCCTGGCGTAATGTTACTTTGCAACCGATCGGCCAGCCGGCGCGAATCTTGAAGGCCGCTTCAGATTTTCGCGCATTACAGACAACCGGCTTTTGCCCGGCGATGGCAGTCATGTCAGCGAGCGCGTTTTCCATGATTTTGCGATCGCCCACCGCTTCACCCACTCCCATGTTGAGCGTGACTTTCTCGAGCCTGGGCACCTGCATGATATTCGTAAAACCGAGCTGTTCGCGGAGCGCCGGTCGAAGCTCATCAGTGTATTTTCTATAAAGATCAGTCATTTTTTCGGTATTCGGTTTCGCTAATAGTTCGTTAGTTAGTCGATAACTTTCTGTGAAGATTTGAATACACGGACTTTCTTGCCGTCCTGCTCTTTAAAGCCAACTCGATCGGCCTTCTCATCCTCATCATTCCAGATCGCAACATTCGAAATCTGTATAGGTGCTTCCTGCTCGACTATGCCGCCCTGCTGACCGAGATTCGGATTCGGTCGCTGATGTTTCTTCACCAGATTGATACCGCCAATGAGCAACTTGCCATTGTCCAGCACCTGCAGCACATCGCCGCGCTTGCCTTTGTCGCGTCCGGCAATCACAACCACCTCGTCGTCCTTTTTGATTTTCAGCATTTCTTGTCGCTCGTTTACAGAACCTCAGGCGCCAACGATATGATGCGCATGAAGTTCTCTGTTCTCAGTTCTCTTGTCACCGGTCCAAAAATACGGGTACCAACCGGCTGGTTCTGCGGATTCAACAGAACCGCTGCATTGCGATCGAAGCGAATGATGGAGCCGTCAGGACGACGTACGCCTTTTCGGGTACGAACGACAACCGCATTCATGACCTGTCCTTTCTTCACTCGACCGCGCGGAATCGCTTCTTTAATTGTGACTTTGATGATGTCACCGATGCCGGCGTAGCGACGATGTGAGCCACCCAGCACTTTGATGCACTGCACCCGGCGGGCACCACTGTTGTCGGCTATGTCCAATATGGTTTCTGTCTGAATCATCGTCTAAACCTTATATCTGGGTGCCAGCAGGCCCCCGTTATACCTCACGGACCTTTTTGTCGATGCTCTTAAGCACCCACGTCTTGCTCTTCGAGATCGGTCGACATTCTGCGATCGTCACGCTGTCGCCAATTCCGCAATCGTTTTGTTCATCGTGTGCGTGCATTTTCGAGGAACGGCGAATGATTTTGCTGTAAACCGGATGCTGCACACGGCGCTCAACCAGAACCGTGATGGTCTTATCCATCTTGTTACTGATGACGGTACCGCTAACCGTGCGTGCGCTCGTCGCTCTTGTCTGAGTTGCGGTATCAGTCATCTTGTTTCTCCTGCATCACTGTCTTCACACGTGCGATGTTGCGACGGGCTTCATTCAACATGTGAATCTGTCCGAGTTGGCCGCTGGCTTTTTGCATCCGCAGGCTGAATTGCTCCTTGCGCAGGCGCAGCAGTTCAGCCTGCAGTTCCTGCTGTGTTTTTTCTCTGAGTTCCGTTGCATTCATCTCGTCATCGCCCGCCTACATTACCGAACGCTTAACAAACGCCGTCTTGAACGGCAGCTTCGAGGCGGCAAGCCGGAACGCCGCACGGGCATCTTCTTCCGTTACCCCTTCCATCTCGTAGACCACGCGGCCAGGCTGAATCAGTGATACCCAGTATTCCACTGCCCCTTTACCTTTGCCCTGGCGTACTTCGAGTGGCTTTTTGGTGATGGGTTTATCCGGAAATACCCTGATCCAGATCTTGCCACCACGCTTCACCCGACGCGTCATCGCCCTTCGACCAGCCTCGAGCTGCCTGGCGGTCAGGCGGCCACGACCGATAGCCTTCAAGCCATACTCACCGAAGCTCACGCGAGCGCCGCGCTGGGCAAGTCCACGGTTACGGCCTTTGTGCTGCTTTCTGAATTTTGTTCTTTTCGGCTGTAACACGTCGTTTTACCTTCTATAAACTTCTGGTGGTCATGCTCTGGCTGCTTGAAGCTGCTCAGGCATTCGCCGCCGCATGTCCTTCTTCGCCCGCACCGATGATCTCGCCTTTGAAAACCCAGACCTTGATGCCAAGAATTCCGTAAGTGGTTTTCGCTTCCCAGGTGGCGTAGTCGATGTCCGCGCGCAGCGTGTGCAGCGGCACCCGACCTTCGTGATACGTCTCGGAGCGCGCAATTTCTGCGCCACCCAGCCGACCAGCAACCCGGACCTTGATGCCTTGTGCGCCGAGCCGCATCGCATTCTGGATCACACGGCGCATTGCCCGCCGGAACTGCACCCTGCGCTCGAGCTGTTGTGCGACATTCTGCGCAACCAACAGAGCATCCAGTTCAGGCTTGCGAATCTCTTCGATGTTGATGTGTACCGGCACACCCATCATCTTGGAAACTTCGACTCGCAAACGCTCGACGTCTTCGCCTTTCTTGCCAATCACTATTCCGGGCCGGGCCGTATGAATCGTGAGCCGTGCCGTCTGCGCCGGGCGTTCGATTTCGATACGGCTGATGGACGCCTGTGATAAACGTTTGCGCAGAAAATCGCGCACCTCGAGATCTTTCAGGAGGCGTTCGGGGTAATCCTTTTTATCCGCATACCACGTCGACGTATGCTCTTTGACGATCCCAAGACGCATGCCAATTGGATGTACTTTTTGACCCATGTTTCTCTACTCGTCCGTTACGGTCACTGTTACGTGACTCGTCCGCTTCAAAATTCGATCCGCCCTGCCTTTCGCACGCGGCTTGATTCGCTTCATGGTGAGACCCGCGTCGACGAAGATCTCTGAAATCTTGAGTTCATCGACGTCTGCACCTTCGTTGTTCTCGGCATTTGCAATTGCAGATTCAACGACCTTGCGGACCAGCAGCGCGCCTTTCTGCGTGCTGAAATTCAGGATGTCCAATGCATCGCCTACCGGCTTGCCTCGCACCTGATCAACAACTCGCCGCGCTTTCTGCGGCGATATCGCGAGTCTTCTTGCCGTTGCCCTAACTTGCATCATGCTTTCCTCTAACGACGCGATTTTCTGTCGGCCGCGTGACCTCGAAAGGTGCGCGTCGGAGCGAATTCGCCGAGCTTGTGCCCGACCATGTCTTCATTGATGAGAACAGGTATGTGCTGGCGGCCGTTGTGAACGGCGATCGTCAGTCCAACCATGTCAGGCAATATCATCGAACGGCGAGACCAGGTTCGAATCGGCCGCTTTTCGTTCGTCGCAACCGCCGTTTCCACCTTCTTCATGAGGTGCAGATCAACAAACGGTCCTTTGTGCAGCGATCTGGGCATGCTTATCTCCTACCTCTGCGACGAACGATCAGCTTGTCCGTGCGCTTGTTGCTGCGAGTTTTGTAACCTTTGGTTGGCACACCCCATGGTGAGACCGGGTGTCGGCCGCCTGACGTCTTGCCTTCACCGCCACCATGCGGGTGGTCTACCGGGTTCATTGCAACACCACGAACCGTTGGCCGCTTGCCGCGCCAGCGAGTCGCCCCGGCCTTACCGAGCGAGCGCAGATTGTGCTCACTGTTACCCACTTCCCCCAACGTCGCGCAGCACTCGGCCAATACCCGGCGCATTTCGCCTGAACGCAGACGTACGGTGGCGTAAGTTCCTTCACGAGCGACCAGTTGCGCAGAACAACCTGCGCTGCGCACCAGTTGCGCGCCTTTACCAGGCTTCATTTCAATGCAGTGAATTACGCTACCAACCGGGATGCTGTGCAGAGCCATCGCGTTGCCAGCTCGAATCGGGGCACTGCCACCGCTCATCAATTCATCGCCCTCTTTGACGCCGCGTGGTGCGATGATATAGCGACGCTCACCATCGGCGTATTTCAACAATGCAAGATTCGCAGTCCGGTTTGGATCGTATTCCAGCCGTTCCACGACCGCCGGAACGCCATCTTTGTTACGTCTAAAATCGACAAGCCGATAATGTTGCTTGTGGCCGCCCCCGCGATGCCGCGATGTGATTCGACCTGCATTATTGCGGCCACCCGTCCTGGTCTTTTTTACCAGCAGGGGCTTGTACGGCGCGCCTTTGTGCAGCTCCGGATTGACAATCTTGACGACGAATCGGCGTCCAGGTGAGGTTGGTTTCGCTTTAACGACAGCCATCTGTTCTAGTCCAATACCATGAAGTCGATTTCCTGGCCTTCAGCCACTCGAACGTATGCTTTTTTCCAGCTCTTTTTGCGGGAAACACCGCGAACATTCTTTTTGACCTTGCCCTTCACCACCAGCGTCGAAACCTTATCCACTTTCACCTTGAACAGGGTTTCCACCGCTTCTTTTATCTCTGCTTTGCTCGCGTCTTTCGCAACCTTGAATCCATACTGGTTGCTCGCATCTCCCTGAATCGAGACTTTCTCTGAGAAATGCGGCTCGACCAGCACGGCGTACAAGCGCTCCTGATTCATGCCAGCGACTCCTCGAGTTTCTTGAGCGCACCGACCGTCATCAGCACCTTGTCATGGCTGATGAGACTGACCGGATCCACACCCTGGACGTCGCGCACATCGACGTTCTTCAGATTGCGCGCGGACAGATACAGATTTTCATCCACCGAATCGCTCACGATGAGCACATTTTCCAGTTGCAGGCTCTTGAGTTGCTCGATGAGGGCTTTGGTCTTGGGGGTGTCTACGGAGAAGGATTTACAGGCTACCAGTCGATCCTGGCGCACAAGTTCGGACAGAATGCAGCGCAGCGCACCGCGATACATCTTCCGGTTGACCTTCTCTGAATGATCCTGCGGTTTTGCTGCAAACGTCCGGCCACCACCACGCCAGATGGGACTGCGGATGGTGCCTGCCCGTGCCCGGCCCGTGCCTTTCTGACGCCACGGTTTGCGGCCGCCACCACGAACTTCTGAGCGCGACTTGTTGGCACGTGAACCCTGTCGAGCGCCCGCGAGATACGCGACCACCACCTGGTGCACCAATGCTTCGTTAAACTCTCGTCCAAACGCGGCTTCAGAGATTTCTACACTGCCGTCGTTTGTTGCCAAGCTTAAATTCATTACCTGTCTTCCTTGCGTACCTGAGGTGTACCTGGGCCCTTCAAGGGAACCTAGGCCTTCACCGCCGGACGTACATACACATCGCCACCAGCTGGTCCGGGAACTGCACCTTTAACCAGCAACAAATTCCTTTCCAGATCAACTCGCACCACTTCAAGATTCTGCGTGGTGACACGTGCGTTGCCGAGATGGCCCGACATCTTCTTGCCTTTGAAAACTCGACCCGGTGTCTGGCACTGGCCGATGGAACCAGGTACCCGGTGGGAAATTGAGTTACCGTGCGTCGCATCCTGGCCGGCAAAGTTCCAGCGCTTGATGGTGCCGGCAAACCCTTTACCCTTTGAAACGCCACGGACATCTACTTTCTGACCGGGTTCGAACTGATCGACTTTCATCTCGGCACCAACGGCGATCTCTTCTCCGATCTCATCGACACGGAATTCCCACAGCCCTCGACCCGCTGTGACACTGGTCTTGGCAAAATGTCCCGCCTCGGGTTTGCTGACGCGGTTTTGCTTAACGCTTCCCGTGGTGACCTGAATGGCACAATAGCCATCGCTATCCGCGGTCTTGATCTGGGTAATCCTGTTGGGCTCCACTTCGATCACTGTTACGGGCACAGAAACACCCGCTTCGGTGAAAATCCGCGTCATGCCACTTTTTCTGCCTACCAAACCGATTGCCATTTGTGCTCTCGTATTTCGACCAGATACCAAGACCGCATACCAACCTCCCCAGCCGGAGGGGTTGGCAGACGGTCTAATTCAATTCGCCGACCCCCTATCGGGGCCTTGTCGTGCCGCCTTTCGAGCTCTTACCGAGGCAGCGTAAAAACGCCGGACCTTGCGGTACCGGCGTTTTATCTAGTTCAAGCTGATCTGTACTTCCACACCTGCCGCCAGATCGAGTTTCATCAACGCATCGACGGTCTTCTCGGTGGGCTCCACGATATCCAGCACCCGTTTGTGAGTCCGGATCTCGTACTGGTCTCGCGCGTCTTTGTTCACGTGCGGTGAAATCAGCACGGTGAATTTTTCCGTGCGGGTCGGCAGCGGGATCGGGCCTTTGACCTGCGCACCCGTACGC
>JAPUFN010000465.1 GCA_027293665.1 Gammaproteobacteria bacterium
CGTTGGAAAATACTCCGACGCCGCAGCCACGTACAACGTATGAAACCTGTTGGCCACCACGATCTGTTGCACGCTCCCAAGGCCTGCCATGGCTTCCAGTGTCGCGCTATCCAACTCGACCGGCGAGTAGCAGGTGAGACAGCCGGGTTCGTTTTCCAGGACCATCATGCGCACGGGCAGCAGCACGCTACCGGCCAGGCGGACAACCCGATCGGCCATCCAGGCTCCCTGACCGCAATTCTGCAGACGCGCGCCATGCGCCGGGATCGTTTCCGGTTTCAGCCTCTGCACAAATCCAGCAACAATGTCGAACGGACTAAGCAATCGACACCCTGGCTGTTACAAAACCAGCTCTGGCAGTTTTTAAAGCAGGCCTGATAAAACCGCCAATTGCTCGCGGAATTGCTCGGATGTGTCGTACCTGACACCACATACCAGTCGCTCCACCCCCAGATCAGCGTATTCGCCAATCAGCGTTCGACACTGTGGTTCATCGGTAAGCGGTAGGCCACGCATGAGAGTGACGAGGCCGGGCTTGCGTCCTTCAGCCTCACAGAACTCGCGGTAGGTCGTCATATGTCCCGCCAGGGCGTCCGGCGCCAGACCCATAGGCATCCAGCCATCCGCCAATCGGGCAGCGCGTCTGAGCGCGTGAGGTGGTCCACCACCTACATACACAGGTGGTTTCTCGGGCCGAGGCCGAAACAGGAACGGCTGATCGTTGGCCTCCACCACATCATTTTCGAAACAGGTTCGCAAGAAGCCGAGCGTTTCGTCACTGATCGCCCCCCGCCGGTGCCGGTCGACACCAAGCGCTCGAAATTCCGCATCCATCCAGCCAATCCCGACACCCAGGAGCAACCGGTTCGCACTGAGTTCCTGCAGCGTTGCTATCTGTTTTGCCGTCGGCAACGCGGCACGATAGGGCAAAATCAGCACCCCGACTCCGAGTTTGATGTCGCTGACAGCGCCGGCAATGTAGGCCAGGGTGATCAGCGGGTCGAGGTAGCGGCCTTCACTGCCTTCTGCATCATCGGGCGGGATGGCGATGTGGTCGGTGATCCAGATCGATTCCAACCCGCCAGCCTGAGCATCCAACGCGCACTGCGTAAGCAATTCCCGCGATGATTGCGGACCCATGTTTCTGATGGTTACGCCGATCTGCATGGGACGTCTCCCGTGAGTTGTTCAGGCCTGGACAATGCCCAGCTTGGCAAGAAATTGCAGCAGTGCCGCAGCGGAATCCTCGGGTGTTTCAGCTTCCGTGTGAAGGACGAGATCAGCGTTCTCCGGGCGCTGGTACTCAGAGTCGATGCCGGTAAAATTCTCGATTTCTCCCGCCCGGGCTTTTTTATACAGCCCCTTCGTATCGCGCTGCTCGCAGACTTCCAGTGGTGTGTCCACGAACACTTCGATGAATTCACCTTCATCGAGCAGCTCACGCACCATCTGCCGTTCGCTGCGATATGGCGAGATAAATGACACGATCGTGATCAAGCCCGCATCCACCATCAGTTTGGCCGTTTCGCCCACGCGTCGGATATTTTCGACTCTGTCTACTTCGGTGAAGCCAAGATCCCGGTTCAGACCGTGACGGACATTGTCGCCATCCAGAACATACGTGTGCCGGTTGAGATCATGCAGAGCACTTTCGAGCAGATTCGCGATCGTCGATTTACCCGAGCCGGACAATCCGGTGAGCCAGATGACACACGGCTGCTGGTGTTTGATGTTTGCGCGATGCGCTTTATCGACACTCAGCGTCTGCCAGACGACGTTTTCGGCGCGACGCAACGAAAAATCAAACAGACCCACGCCCACGGTGGCGAAGGACTGGCGGTCGATGAGGATGAAGCTGCCTATTTCTCGATTGCGCTCATAAGGTTCAAAAACAATCCGCTCGCTTAGGCTCAAATTTCCGACCCCCACTTCATTGAGTTCCAGTTTCCGTGCAGGCTGGGTTTCAAGCGTATTGACGTTGATCTTGTGTTTCAGATCGGTCACCACGCACGGGACCGTGCGCGTACCTGTTTTCAGATAGTACTGACGGCCGGGAAAGAGCGCTTCTTCATGCATCCACAGCAAATGCACACCCAGTTGATCGGAGATCTGGCTTGGGTCACTTGCGCTACCGATGAGATCCCCGCGGCTGACATCGATTTCGTCTTCGAGCACGAGCGTAACTGCCTGTCTGGGTCCGGCACTGGGGAGATCACCATCAAAGGTTACGATGCGGCTGACTTTCGAGCTTGTACCGGCTGGCAGTATCAACACGTCGTCCCCGGGTTTCACCGTACCACTCGCGATCGTGCCGCTGAATCCGCGGAAATCGAGATCGGGTCGGTTCACCCATTGCACCGGCAGACGGAACGGCTGCTCGGCCAGACCCTCAGTCACCTGCACCGTTTCGAGATACTCCAGCAGCGTCACGCCCGCATACCAGGGCATCGCCTGACTCGCCTGCATGACATTGTCACCGGCAAGCGCAGACAGCGGAATCGGCGTGATTTCAAAGCCGTCGAGAACCGCTGCAAACTTCCGGTAGTCCTCGACGATCGCCTGGAACACCGCCTCGTCGAAATCGACGAGGTCCATTTTGTTGACGGCCAGCACCACCTGTTTGATGCCGAACAGTGAAACGATGTAGCTGTGGCGCTTCGTCTGGGTCAACACGCCTTTGCGGGCATCGACCAGGATCACCGCGACGTCGGCATTCGACGCACCGGTTGCCATGTTGCGCGTGTACTGCTCGTGGCCGGGAGTGTCGGCAACCACAAACTTGCGCTGGTCAGTTGCAAAAAATCGATAGGCGACGTCAATCGTGATGCCCTGTTCCCGCTCAGCGGCGAGACCATCGACGAGGAGTGCAAAATCTATCTCGTCACCCTGGGTACCCAGACGTTTGCTGTCAGCCTCCAGCGCCGCGAGTTGATCTTCAAATATCAGTTTTGAATCGAAGAGTAAGCGGCCGATGAGCGTGCTCTTGCCGTCATCCACGCTGCCGCAGGTCAGAAACCTCAGCGTCGACTTCGCAGACTGGGCCTGCAGATACTTTTCGACGTCAGGAGCAGAATCAGCCATCAGAAATAGCCCTCCTGCTTTTTCTTCTCCATGGACGAGGACTCGTCATGATCGATGGCCCGACCCTGCCGTTCCGAGGTCCGGGTCACGAGCATCTCTTCGATGATTGCGGGCAGATCAGCGGCCGTGCTCGATATCGCGCCGGTAAGTGGATAGCAGCCGAGCGTGCGGAAACGGACGAGTTCTTCGCGCGGCGATTCGCCAGTTGCCAGCGGAATACGATCGTCATCGACGAGAATCTTCATGCCGTCACGCTCCACCACAGGTCGCTTTTTCGCGAAATAGAGCGGCACGATCGGGATCGCCTCCTGATAGATGTACTGCCAGATATCAAGCTCCGTCCAGTTCGACAACGGAAACACCCGGATACTCTCACCCTGACGCACCCGGCCGTTGTATATATGCCACAGTTCCGGCCGCTGATTCTTTGGATCCCACCGATGCTGGGCATTGCGGAACGAAAAAATCCGCTCTTTCGCCCGGGATTTTTCTTCGTCGCGCCGCGCGCCGCCGAACGCGGCATCAAAACCGTATTTCTCGAGCGCCTGCTTGAGGCCCTGGGTCTTCATCACGTCCGTATGGACGGCGGAGCCGTGAGAAAACGGTCCAATGCCCTGGGCAACCCCTTCGGCGTTGATGTGCACGATCAGGTCCAGCCCGAGTTCAGCGACTCGCTTGTCGCGGAATTCGATCATCTCGCGAAATTTCCAGGTCGTATCCACGTGCAGCAGGGGAAATGGCGGCTTCGAGGGATAAAACGCCTTCAGCGCCAGATGCAGCATCACGGAGGAATCTTTGCCGATCGAGTAGAGCATGACCGGCTTGTCGCTCTCGGCCATCACTTCGCGCATGATGTGAATGCTTTCGGCTTCCAGCTGTTGTAAATGGGTGAGACCGTTCGCCACGTCCAATTTTGTCCTGTTTTTCAAATCAAGTGTTTCAAGGTCAAGGGGGTCGGAGTTATTTGAGGCCATTCGGTCGCTCGATGGAGCGCAATTAGACCTAACGTGTCTAAAAGGCACAACTCATATGTTGTTAAAAGCATATGCCTGTTTGTAAACTGCCCCGCGTCGTCCATCAGCCCACTACTGGACAAAACCCGGTTCTATGACTCTAACCATATATCTTCTCGCCTTCGTCGGCGGCTTCGTCATTATGTCCCTCGAGCTGCTCGGCGGCCGGGTTCTCGCCCCCTATTTCGGCAGCAGCATCTACGTGTGGGGCAGCATCATCACGGTATTCATGCTCTCACTGTCCCTGGGTTATCTGTTTGGCGGCCGATTATCGCTCAGAGAGCCGTCGCTGAAGCGCTTCGGCACGATATTCGTGGCGGCCGCAGTTTTTCTCTACCCCCTGGTGTACTTCAGCGAGGCACTCATGATCTGGATCTTCCAGATGGTCGAAGATCCCCGCTACGGATCGCTCCTCGCATCGGGCGTTCTGTTCATCGTGCCAACGATCATTCTCGGTATGATTTCGCCCTATTCCGTGAGCCTGCTGGTCGAATCGGCGCACGAAGCCGGTCAGGTTGCCGGTAAGCTTTATTTCGTTTCGACGATGGGGAGTGCACTGGGCACACTGGCGACTTCCTTCTATTTTGTCCTGTGGTTCGAGATAAACACGATTTTGACGCTGCTCACCGCTGCACTGCTGGCCATGGCCGCCGTTTCCGTGCTGGTCCACAAGTTTGGGGACTTCGAGTGACGCAACGCTTCCTCGCAGTCGCCTGCATCGTGCTCGTCTATGTTGCGGTTTTCAGTTCGCTTACCCAGGCGAAAGTCATCCACCGGGAACGCTCCCTCTACAGCACCATTCTCGTGGACCAGCGGGGATCGACCTTGTGCCTGCAGTTTTCCATGCGATCGGACCAG
>JAPUFN010000466.1 GCA_027293665.1 Gammaproteobacteria bacterium
TGCCAGCAATACGCACGCTGTGCCAACGCCGCCGCTCGCACCGAGGATCAGGACCTTATCCTCGGCGTTCACCCTGGCACGAGTGACGAGCATGCGATGAGCGGTTGCATAGGCCAGAGGAATCGAGGCGGCAACTTCATAGGGCACTGCAGCGGGTAACTCGACCAGCTGGGAGTGATGCGCCACACAGTATTCGGCCCGGCCGCCGTCGAAGCGTTCACCGATCATGCCGTGGGAGGGCAGAAACGGATCGACGAGCACCCGAGCGCCGATACTGACGCCGGTAACCGCCGAGCCGATCTCGATCACCTCACCGGCGACATCGGAACCGGTGATGAGCGGTAGTGGCAATTTGATACCAGGCATGCCGCGGCGGGAGAAGATGTCGTGATAGTTGAGGGAGCATGCGGCAACCTTCAGGCGCACCCAGTCGGTCAACAACTCCGGCTCCGGATAGTCGTCTTCATAGACGATGTTTTCCAGCGGCCCATGTTCGTACAGCACGGCGGCGCGCATCGATTGTTCTCCGCAGCTGACTCGCAATGAGGTTAGCATGCCATCGTTGCAGCGTCGCGCGAGGCATGCAGGCTGCGCGCGAAATGACCGATGCTCCGACACCAACGTTCGGCCGGCGCTGTCGGACAGGGGCTTAACTCTGCAGGGTAAACGGGTAGACTGGTCGGCCCTGGCAATTGTGTATGGTCAGGCGCACACCCACAACATTTCAGCAGGGGGAGGCTGATATGAAATTGTTCAGATTTGCACTGGTTGCGTTGCTCTTTTTCATCGTCCTACCGGCTTATGCGGTCATTCATGATCCGCGGGCTATCGAAGCCGACCCGCTACAGGCAACCAGTCCTATCGCGCCGCGTCTCAGCGGGCTTGGCGATCATTCACGCACCGTGACCACATTGATCCCGGACTCGCAGTATTTCTTCAATCAGGGATTGCGCCTGACGTACGGTTTCAATCATTCCGAAGCGTTGCGTAGTTTCAAAGAAGCTGTCCGACTCGACCCGGATAACGCAATGGCGTACTGGGGTTGGGCGCTGGTGCTCGGACCCAATATCAATCTAGCCATGCGTCCCGAAGTCAATGCGCAGGCATTCGACGCGATTCAGATGGCAATGACGTTGCGGGACAAAGTCAGCCCTGCAGAGCGTGCGTACATTGAAGCGCTGGCCAGGCGCTACGCGCCAGTCGCGCCGGACGATCGCAGCTCGCTGGATGCGGCGTACATGCAGGCAATGGCTGAACTGGTTGCGCGGTATCCCGACGATCTCGATGCGGGAACTCTCTACAGTGCGTCCATCATGAACCTCTCGCCCTGGGATTACTGGAATGGCGACGGCAGTCCCAAACCCAACACGGCGGTGTTGCTGGATATGCTGCAATCGGTGGTGGATCGCGACCCGCAACATCCGGGCGCGCTGCACTACTACATTCATACCGTGGAAGCTGTGCATCCGGGCCGTGGCGAAGACGCCGCGGATGAGCTTCTCAAACTCATGCCGGGCGTGGGACACATGGTGCATATGCCATCGCACATCTACATGCGCGTTGGCCGCTACGCCGACTCTTTCAGGGTCAACCGGCTGGCGGCGGACGCCGACTCGGGCTACATCGCCCAGTGTCGTGCGCAGGGCATCTATCCGCTCAACTACTATCCGCACAACCTGCACTTTCTCGTGTGGTCGGCGATGTTCCAGGGGCGCAGCGAAGCCGCACTTGCGGGTGCCCGTGAAGTGCAGGAAAAGGTTCCTGTGGACATGAACGGCAACGCATTCGGTGCGTACGAGACCTGGCTGTCGCAACCGCTCTACGTGATGGTGCGCTTTGGCTTGTGGGAGCAGGTGCTGGCCGAAGCGAAACCGGTTGTGGGCAATCAATTCATGACGGGTGTGTGGCATTACGCTCGCGGCATGGCATTTTCCAACACCAGTAAAGAAAGAAGCGCGCGGCGGGAACTTGCTGCTCTGCAGTCTCTGCGGGACGATCTCGGTGACGACTACGGTATTGGTTTCGGCACGGCGCCCACACTCCTGACGATCGCTGAACTGGTGCTCGCCGGGGACATTGCCGCTAAGGATGGGGAGTTCACCGCTGCGATTACCTCGCTGGAGCGTGCTTCCCGGCTCGAGGACTCCATGCGCTACAACGAACCACCCGACTGGTACTTCCCGACTCGCCACGTTCTGGGTGCACTGTTGCTGGAGGCTGGCTACCCGAACGAGGCCGTGGTGATTTACTGGGAGGATCTGCGCAAGAGCCCGGCGAACGGCTACAGTCTGTTTGGCCTGCAGCAGGCACTTGAGGCTCTGGGCGAACCAACACGGGCTGCCCGGATGGCTGAAAAATTCGCCGTTGCCTGGTCGGCCGCCGATGTCCAGCTGACCTCTTCGAGGTTCTGATCGCTCGGGTGCGCTGCGCGGTGTGTACAATTCATTCCGTGTAATGAAGCGACGCGCCGACAGGTAGCTATGGCAGAAGACACAACAGGGCTTGCGAGCCTCGCAGCGATTGAACAGTGGGTTTCGCATGGCGAGCTTACGCACCTGCCGGTATGGGACGTGATCGATGCCGTGCAGGCTGAGGCTGGAATCCGCACTCTGCTGGCGGTGACCGGCGAGGCATTCGGCCTTCTCGAGAAGGAGCATGCCGCCAGCTGGCAGGGTCTCATGGCACCGCTCGAACGTCTCCACGTCAGGCTCGGTCGCGTAGTGGGTGCCGTGGTGCACCTGTTGAGCGTCAAGTATTCCGATGAGTTGC
Source organism: Gammaproteobacteria bacterium (assembly GCA_027293665.1). Lineage (GTDB taxonomy): Bacteria > Pseudomonadota > Gammaproteobacteria > Pseudomonadales > Azotimanducaceae > SZUA-309. The sequence goes on from JAPUFN010000466.1 coordinate 2,770, forward strand.
AGGCGGCTTACGACGCCGTGCGACCAGACTATGTCACACTATCCAACACGATGGCCCAGAGCCTGGCGGTGTACGAGGGTATGCGGGAGATTCGCGATGGCGCGCAGTGGCCCGTGCTCAACCCGGCGCAACAGCGTATTCTCAGCGAATCGATACGCGGTATGGAGCGTTCGGGCGTGCATCTGGAGGGTGCTGCAAAGGATCGCTACCAGCGGATTGCAGAAGAACTGTCGGAACTTTCAAACCGGTTTCAGACGAATCTCGTGAAAGAAGAAAAAGCCTCGCGAATCATCGAAACCGACCCTTTGCGGGTACGCGGCATGCCCGCCGCGGTGCTGAATCTCGCCGTCGAGCTGGCGCTGGAAGATGGGGTTGTGAGTGCGAGCACCGACACAGGTCCCTGGCACTTCATCGTCAACGGCGTCAATTACCTCGCCGCCATTGAACATGCCGCAGACAGGAGCTTCAGAGAGTCCTTCTACCGCGCTTATCGGGCGCGCGGCTGCTCTGCTGATTTCGACAACCGGCCGGTGCTCGAACAGATCCTGCAGTTGCGCCAGGAAGAAGCGTCGCTGGTCGGATTTGCCAATTATGCCGATCTGAGCATCGAGTCGAAGATGGCACCGGACACCACAGCCGTCTGGCAGTTCATCAGTGAGATTGAGTCGGCGGCGCGGCCGGCTGCCCAGAACGAGTTCGCCGCACTTGTCGAGTTCATGCAAAGTGAAGGCGAAGCGGTGATCGAACCCGAGCCCTGGGATATCGCGTTCTGGACGGAAAAGCTGCGGGAAGCGCGCTTCGACTATGATTCGGAACGATTGCGCGACTATTTTCAGATGCCGAAGGTGCTGGAAGGTCTCTTCAGTCTCATCCGCGATCTATACGCTGTAGAGGTTCGCAGCGTTGCTGCTGGTGAGGTGCCGGTGTGGGATGACAGCGTGGAATTTTTCGAAGTCCTGCAGGATGGGAAGGTCATGGCCGGCTTCTACGTGGATCCCTTTGCCAGGCCCGGAGAAAAGCGCGGTGGCGCCTGGATGAATACGGTTGTGGGGCGCACGCGCGCTCTGACTCCAGGCGATAACACGACACTACCAGTGGCGTTGTTTGTCCTGAACGGCCGCCCGCCAGTCGACGGTAAGCCGGCGTTGATGTCACTTGATGAGGTCCGAACGCTGTTTCACGAGTTTGGCCACGCAACACAACACATGTTTACCGACATAGAGGAAGGCGGCGCGTCGGGTATGAATCTTGTGGAGTGGGATGCGGTTGAACTCGCAAGTCAGTTCAACGAGTACTGGATGGAGCACAAACCATTCCTGCGGGCATTGTCGGCGCACTACGATACCGGTGAGCCGTTAGACGAGCATACGCTCGATCGCATTATCGACTCGCGAAACTTCATGGTTGGCGGTGCAACATTACGCCAGTTGCTGTTCGCTAAAACCGATATGGCTCTGCACGAGACTTATGGTTTGCCGGGAGCGGACGACGCGATATCGCCTTTTGAAATTGAAGGAAAATTCGCTCGGGAGACGATCATAATCCCATTACTCGAAGGAGAAACTCAACTGCCAGCGTTTGGCCACTTGTTTGCCGGTGGCTACGCCGCGGGTTACTACTCTTACAAGTGGGCTGAAGTACTTGCGGCAGATGCCTTTGCGGCGTTTCGGGAAGCGGGACTCGAAGATGCGGTGGCGCTCAGAGCAGTTGCCCGGCGCTTTAAGGAAACCATCCTCGGTCTCGGCGGCAGTTTGCCAGCCGCGGAAATCTATCGCCTGTTTCGCGGCCGCGATGCCACGGCGGATGCGTTGCTGGTCGACCAGGGTCTGCGGGTGGCAAGCTGATGGTGACACGCTGGCTCATCGTCATCACTACCTGCCTGGTTGTAGCCGCTGGTCTGGGCTACTACAAGTATCGGCAGATACAGGCTGGAATGGCTTTCGCTGCCGCCTTTCCCGAACGGGTGGAAGCCGTTGAGGTGTTCATAGCCCGGGAAGAGATCTGGCAGCCGACAACCTCGGTCACAGCAGAAGTCGTCGCCATCCAGTCGATCGAACTCAGTAACGAACTGGCGGGCAGCGTCGTCGAGGTTGGGTTTGCGCCAGGCGCTAGAGTCAATAAAGGCCAGGTGCTGCTGCGGCTCGATATCAGCGAAGAAGTTGCACAGATTGCCGCAGCGCGGGCGGAGGCTGAAATTGCCAGGCTCGATCTGGCCCGCAACCAGAAACTGATCGCCTCGGGGGCCGCCGCGCAGGATGCGAGGGATCGGGCTAAGGCCCGCTCCGATGCTGCCGTTGCCGCGGTCAACAGGGTGCAGGCGGTCATTGCGAAGAAGACGCTGCGGGCGCCGTTCGATGCCACCACCGGTTTGCATGAACTGGAAGTGGGCCAGTATCTCGACAAGGCATCGGTAATCTCGCGGTTGATCGGCATCAATGATCAGATCTGGATCGACTTCACGTTGCCGCAACAACAGGCACAGCTGGCAAATGGCCAGCGGATTAGTGTCACCGTCGTCGAAGCAGCACAATTGTTTGCCGCCGAGATTATCGCCCGCGA
>JAPUFN010000467.1 GCA_027293665.1 Gammaproteobacteria bacterium
AGGCGGACCAGAACATGATTACCGGCAGAAGATAAAGCATCGCGTAGCGCAGGGAGTCCAAACCCAGGCTGGGTTGCAGGTAGTCGCTGAGCAAGCCGATCGACCAGGGTCCGGCCCCCAGCCCGATGATGTTCAGAATCAGAAATAGAATAGCCGATGCGGTGGCTCGCATGCGCAGGCCAACCAGGCCATGTGTCGTGGCGATGGCGTTACCCAGCCAGACGTTGAAAAGCAGCCCGGGCACGACGGACAGAGCCAGCGCGGTGTATGGATCGTCAACCAGATAGACGGCTGCCATAAACGGCACGCATATCATGCCGGTGATTGCGGGCAGCCACACATACCAGCGTTTGTCTCGCGGTGCCAGCCTGTCTGCGAGCAGGCCACCACAGAGCACGCCAACCGCGCCGCAAAAACCCAGGATGATCGCAAGCCAGGTGCCGAGTTCGCCCGTGGTCATCTCGTGACTACGAATCATGAACGACGCCGTCCAGTTGCTGGTGCTGTAGCCGGCGAAAGCATTCAGCGCGCCGGCAAATGCCAGATGTCGAAAAGACCGTCGGCTCCATAGCAACGACACGACGTCGCCGAAAGAGATTGGCTCATCCGACACCTGTCTTTTCTCCGCGAGACCGCGAATAGGCTCTGCCAGCGTAAATCGCACCAGGATTGCCAGGAGGATTCCCGGTACACCGACCACCAGGAAGGCGATGCGCCAGCCAAAATATTCATTCAACCAGCCGCCGAGCAGAAAACCGAAAAGAATTCCGATGTTGACACCGGTGGAATAAAAGGCGATTGCACTGGCGCGCTTTTCGGCCGGAAAAATGTCGGAAATGATCGAATGTGACGGCGGGCTGCCGCCGGCCTCACCCACGCCGACGCCGATGCGGGCGAGTACCAGCTGAGAGTAATTTTGCACCGCACCGCTGAGTGCTGTCATGAAGCTCCATAGCCCGACCGCCAACGCCACAATGTTGCGGCGATTTGAGCGATCGGCCCAACGCGCGATGGGCAAACCGGCGACGACGTAAAAGACGGCGAAGGCGAAGCCGGTCAGCAGACCAAGCTGGCTGTCGGACAGGGTGAGTTCGAGCTTTATCGATTCCTGCAGAATTGCCAGCAGCTGCCGGTCGATGAAATTGAAGCTGTAGACAATCGTCAACAGCACGAGCGCGTAGTTCCTGGCGGAGGCGGTGGCGTACCTGTTCACCGGCGCCGACACAGGCGCGGGCGCCTCACTGATATCTGACATGTGTTCCCCTCTTTCGAGCTAGCTTACTTGCCGCTCTGGTGATTGGCTACTGACTACTTTGCGGCTGTATCGGAGGTAGAGGCGTCCTCGATTCGCCGTGCAGCACTATACTGAACGCGAATGTACCGACGGTAAGAGCGACATGAGCAGGTTATCTTCGAAAGCGCGCGATGAACTCAACGAGTTACAGCAAGCGCAGTACGACAGGATTGCGCAAGGCCGGGAACCGCGGGCGGATGGCCAGTTCGGCGGACCGTTTGATCCGTGGATTCGCAGCCCCGAACTCGCCCGCAGGGCGTACGGCTTTGGCGGCTTTATCTGGGAGCGGACGTCCCTGGACCGGGGTATCGTGGAGCTTGCCATCATTGTCACTGCGCGCTATTGGCGCAGTAACGTCGAATGGGTGGCACACGCGGCGGCCGCGAAGAAATATGGCATTCCCGATGATGTGATCGATGCGGTGTTTGCCGGCGAGCGGCCCGCGGATGCTGCGCAGGAGATTCTGGCGACTTACGATTTCTGTCTGGTCCTGCATGAAACCAAGGATGTGCCGCTGGCTGTCTATGAAAGAGCCAGGGCGCTGTTTGGTGAGCAGGGCATCGTGGAGATGATTGCGACCATAGGCTACTACACCCTGGTTTCCATGACGCTGAACACGTTCGAAATTCCAACAGCTACCGGCGAAGTCCCGTTCCCCCGTCCGGCATGACGGGGCGTCGCGACGCTATGCCCGGGTTGGAACCTAGCCGCGCAGTTGCAGGTCCAAAGATGAGATGCATCGTCTGATTCGATGCGACGCACTATGCAGGGTGCGGTTTCTATACAAACATCCCACCCTGACGTAGGCTCAATGCCGAGGGACGCTTGGCGTTCAGGGACCCGACAGATGCGCATACCTTCCATCGTTCTGCTCGTGTTGTTCGCCCACACAGCGGCGACAGCGGAGGTGGCAGTGGTTGCAGAACCGGCCGATCTTACCCGGGTTACGTTGACCCGGGTGAAATACGACAGCATCGGCGGCTGGGGAGAGGCCTACTACCAGTTCGAAGGTCGCGTCTGGGCGCGCTGGGAAACTGATTACCCACAAGCTGAGAACAACTTTGCCAAACGCCTGGGCGAACTCACGCGAATGCATACTGCAAGGCGACCTGCGCTGCGCCGGCTGACGGACCCGGACCTCGGCGACTTCCCGCTGATATTCATGTCCGATGTCGGCTACATGCGGTTCAGCGACGAAGAAGTCGCCGCGCTGCGGGCCTATCTGTTGAACGGCGGTTTTCTCTGGGCTGACGATTTCTGGGGCGATGCCGAATGGGCGAGCCTCGAGCGTTTCATGCGCGAAGTGTTACCGGGCAACCATTGGCGCGAAGTGCCCATCGACCACCCGATCTTCCACACGGTTTTTGAACTCGAAGAGATGCCGCAAATACCGGCGCGCAGCTTCGCCGGCCGCGGTCCCACCACAGCGGAACCGGCCTGGGTGCACCGCTATCCAGCTGGCTCTTTAGAACACGCGAGCATGCGCGGCTACTTCGATGAGGCTGGCCACCTTATGGTGATTGGCACTCACAACACTGATGTGGCGGACGGCTGGGAGCGTGAAGCTTACGGCCAATGGTACTTCGAGCGATTCACCACCCAGTCCTATCGGCTGGGCGTGAACGTGCTCACCTACGTGCTCAGTCACTGAGCGGGCTGTAGTCGATGTGGTTTGAAGCGCTGTTCGGCTATCCCGTGGCTGCTTTTGAAAGCGCAGTACTGGTCTTCAGTAATGTAATCGATCCTCTGTGGTGGATTGTCGGCGCCGTTGTTGTGTGCGGCGTGATCGTTGCAAGCGTAGTTGTCGGGGAGCGCATCAAACGACTTGCCGGCTGGCAACGAATTATCATCGCAGGCCTGCAATGCGGGGTCGCACTCGGCGTCATTGGTCTCCTTGCCGGGCCAGCGCTGCAAACGACAACGCTGCAGCCCGGCGCCAACAGCGTCGCCGTACTCGTCGATACGTCGGGCAGCATGGATTTTCAGAATGATCCCGCCGTCGATGATCAGACCCGGCTGGATGCTGCGGTTGATCTCGTAACCCGGCAGCTCATCCCTGCGCTTAGCGATCTTGCCGAGATTGTGGTGTTCACATTCGATAGCTCAGCGGTGCGCCTGGAATCACTGGCCGGTGTCGCGGCATCGGGCGCTGGCACCAATCTGCTGGCATCGACCCATTCGGTGCTGTCGAGCTTTCGCGGCATGCCGCTGGCTGCAGTTGTCGTCCTGAGCGATGGTGCTGACAACGATGTCGGATCGACGCTCGACACTGCGGACCTTGCAACCCACGGGGTACCCGTGCACACGATCGGTTTTGGACCGGCCTCCTTGCCGGGGGAGGTCCAGCTTGCAGATGTGCGGCTTGCCGCGGATGCGCCGCCAGGTAGCCGCGTGAGTGCAAGTGTCGTTATCGAGCATACGAGTGCGGGTGAAGCGATCGTCCGCGTACGCGATGGCGGCACCCTGCTTGCGCTGCGCACCGTGCAGTTACCGGTTGATTCGCCTACCGTCCGGACCCAGATTGAGTTCGACAGCGGCAGCGCCGGAATCCGCGAACTCAGCTTTGAACTCGAACCCCCAGCCGGGGACCACCTTGCGTTGAACAACCGCATTCAGCGCCTGCTGACCGTCAACGAGCGCCGCCGCCGGGTCCTGTATCTGGAGGGTGAACCGCGTTGGGAGTACAAATTCCTGCGCCGTGCGGTGGCGGGTGACGACGTGCTGGAGCTTGTCAGCTGGCTGCGCACCACGGATCGTAAAACCTATCGGCAGGGCGTGAGCCACGAAGACGAGCTTGC
>JAPUFN010000468.1 GCA_027293665.1 Gammaproteobacteria bacterium
TCGAGACTGCCGGCCGAGCCCTGCCTGCAAAAGGCAATTGTTAATGAATGCTGAATGCACTCCTTATATATGTGCACGTCAGACTTTAAGGTGTTGTATTCATAGCAGAATTGAACGACTGCATTGTTAGCTCAGCCTGGTAGAGCCGGGTCCTGAGCTACAAGCGAAGGATGGAGGGAAGGGTCCAAACCCAAATTCTGCAAAGGGTTTGGAAGGGGCCCTGTCCTTTGGGACGGCAGGGAATGTAATGGTCGGGGTGAGAGGATTCGAACCTCCGGCCCCTGCCTCCCGAAGGCGATGCTTCAACTCTAACGTATTGATAGTAAAAGCATTCGGCAGGGCGCCCACAGCCCTAACTGCACGTTAGCGCACATTGAAGCACACTGGTGTCAGGCAAAAATCAGGCAGTCCTGCCAGCCGTCAGGCGTGGGTCTTAAGATTAGCACCAGCCGCTTTGTCCAGATGGGCAAAATCCCACTATCTGCCGTGGGCCGATCGGTGTCCATGAGACCGCCCATCGCGCAGGCGAACAAGTTCCCTTTGAAACCGGCTATATAGCATGCCCACTCACTGAGGGCCGGTGCCCACTACAAATACCCACAAATAAAATGGGCGGATAAATTTGTGGTCGTGCCCAGCTTCGCGTAATGTTGCAGGGCATTCACGCGGATCGTTGTCAATGCCCAACTCCAGTCCAAGCCACTCACTGCTCAGCGAAATCGAATCGTATTGTCGACAAGCTGGCGTGGCTGAATCAACATTCGGGCGCCAGGCAGTCAACGACGGCAAGTTGTGCTCGAGGCTGCGCGATGGCAAAAACGTGACCCTCGCAACGGCGGAGCGAATCAGGGACTACATCAGGCAGAATGCTCCGTCGCGGAGTAACGGATCAGGCGGCGAATCCGCCCGTGCGGCTCCGCCCCTCGCGTCTCATGAACAGGTGCAGGAAAGACCGGCCGACACAGAAAGTCGCCCTTTCCGCTTCTATGATAACCGCCAGAAGTACCTGACCTTCGTCAACACCTGCAACGAAAAGTGGAAGGTGGCCGAGCGCGCTTCTCAAGAACTTGCCCACGTTCGACCATCGCCACCGGCGTTCCGGATATTCGACGCGGGTATGGGCGATGGCACGGTACTAAGTCATTTGCTGTGCGCTATGCACCGGCGTTTTCCGACGATTCCGTTTTTCATTGTTGGCAAGGAAATCAGTCTGGAAGACGTACGGCTCAGCTTGGAAAAGCTGCCCGACCGATTCGTGGAGCATCCTTCCAGTGTGATCATCATCACTAATCTTTATTACGCCGAGGCGCCCTGGCTGATGCCCAAGGACGTGGCCAAGGCGGCGGCCTTGAACTGGTTGGAGGTGCCCTTGCATGGTGGGTGCGCGCATGAATACGGCGAGCAGCTGCGTGGTCTGGAAAAGGATCTGGTAGACAGCTGGCAGGTCAGAGCCGGCGAAAAGACTGGCAATCCGGTGTATGTTCGGCCCTCCGTTCTGGTGATCTATCGCGAAGATCATCGTTTTTTGCTTGATGACGTGATCCCGCACCGAGGCCAGGCGTCCGGCGGCGATTACGACCTGGTGTTGGCGTCTCAACCGTGGCGCGCGCGTATGGGCGTTGAATTCAAAATCAACCGCGTGTTGTCTCCGTTGGTCCGCTGCCTGCGGCCGGGCGGCCGGGCGCTCACCGTGCAGTCCTACGGCGAAGATCCCGGTCTGGAACTGATTCGCAAAATCTGGCCCGACGAGAACCCGTTCACGGTAAACCGGCACGAGCTGATCAAAACTTTGAAAGCCAATCTCGGTCGCAACGCCAGGCACTACAATTTCAACGCGGGCTCCGATGCGAAATCCCTAATGCGCTATCGGATGCACACACTGCCTACCGAGATTGATGCGGCGATCGGTACCTCTACCTTATTCGCCGCCTGGAACGCAGCCATCTATGTCGGCCAGATTGAGGACGAGAGGTTGGAGCCCGTGGTTTCATCAGGTAACTATCTGCGTGCGACGGCCGATATTCTGCACAAGCACCGCGGCATTTGGTTCAACGATGAGACATTCGTGGTGTCCCGCAGGCGTGGGGGTTAGGAACAAGTGGCGGCAACTAGGACAGACGACGTGGTTGAGAGTGGGGCAGAAAAGTTGTCTCCAATCAAGCTCGGCCACGAGATCATTTCTTTCCTGGAGAACTGTTCCATCGAGGCGACACCCCACGAACGCGACCGGGTGGAGGATTTTCCGACGTATCTGGACGTAGGCTCCACAGTTTACGTGGCGCACCCCCCCAGGCTCTCAATCGATGACGTAGTCGACATGGCCAAGCGCCTCATGCAGGTGGGCTATTCGCCCGTACCGCACATCGTGGCACGTAAGATCGAAGACCGAAAACAGCTGGATTTTGCCCTCGGCGAATTAGCTGGAGCCGGTATCGATCGGCTGCTTGTCGTCGCGGGCGATCCGGCAGAGCCCGCGGGTGAATTTAGCGACAGCATGGCAATTCTGCGCACTGGTCTGGTTACGCACCATGAGTTCCGCCAGGTCGCAATTGCCGGGCACCCGGAGGGCAATCGCGCCGTTGGGCCAACGGCCCTGCGTCAAGCGCTGTTGGACAAGTGTACTTTCGCGGCCCAATCCAAGCTCGACATGTACGTTGTGACGCAGTTCGGATTTGACCCCGATCTGGTTTTCGCCTGGGAAACGCATACGGCAACGGACAACGTAAGCTTGCCGGTTCGCGTCGGCATGGCGGGCCGTGTTCCGTTTCGTCAGCTCGTTCGCTACGCGATGCGCTGCGGTGTCGGTACTTCCCTGAAAACGGTCGTCGGTATGACCAGCGCCATGACGCATCTCGCCCACCTCCCCGGTCCGGATGAGCTGGTTACCGCGTTCGCGCGATACCGTGCGGCAAATCCTGCCTCGCGTCTGATCGGCGCACACCTGTTTGCCTTCGGTGGCTTGGAGCCGAGTGCCCGCTGGCTCAACGCGGTGCAAGCCGGCCGCTTCACACTGAACCAAGAGAGCACCGGCTTCGAACTGTGGCCGGAATAGCTGCGCGCCCGGCCGCTGAAATTGCCGCACGATTAGGCGTCGATCCGGCAGTCATCCGGCCCCACGCTCACCATTTTCGTGATTATTTCGCGGGTTTCTGCAGATTTTGACCCGCAGTTAATTTGCGTTATTAGCTCTGTTGTGTGAGGTCATTAGCGCACGCTGCGCTCAATCCGGTCGGCGGCAACTTCCGCAATCATTATCGTTGGTGCATTGGTATTGCCTGCCACGACCTCAGGCATTACGGAAGCATCTGCGATCAGGACATTTTCCAGTCCTATGACACGAAGATTCGAGTCCACGACTGTCATCGGATCCGCGGGGTCGCCCATACGGCATGTGCCTACGGGGTGATAGGCGGTGCCCAGACGTTCGTAGATGTATTGCAGTAATTCGTCGTCGCTCTGAACCGCAGGACCTGGAACAACTTCATTTGCGCCGCTGCCGCTCAATGCAGGACTGCTTAAGATGCGCCGCAGGAGTTTCAGTCCGCGCAAGAGCGTTTGCCGATCCTCGTAATCGCTCAACAGGTTTAAATCGATGATCGGATCATCGTCAATTTCGGCCGATGCGAGGCGCACCCTGCCTCGAGAAGCGGGCTTCAATACGCATACGTCACCATAGTAACCGCGGCCCCAGGTAATCTTCGCCCCAATGTGACCGACTTTGGACGGTATGAAGTGAAACTGGACGTCCGGTTCCGTAATCGACGGATTGGTTCGCGCAAATCCGCCACTTTCGACGAGGTTGCTTGTAAATATACCGCGCCGGGCAAGCAGATATTGAAATGGAGCTGCCGCTAATTTGTGCAGTGTTGCCAAACTCAGGCCACGACCACTGTTGCCGCCGTCGTAAAATGCGGCTATCGCCGGATGATCATGGAGATTTTCCCCGACGCCCGGGAGCTCGTGCACGAACGGGATCTGTATTCCCTGCAGATGATCTTGAGGACCAACCCCGGAGCGCAGCAATAACGTTGGAGTGCCAATCGCACCGGCACAGAGGATCAGTTCTGCGTCGATCCCGACAGGGTCGCGTTCACCACGTAAATTGACGCGCCGGGCGATCTTGCCCTCAAAGTCGATAGACTCGACTTCCGCATTAGTCACAACGTGTAGATTTTTTCTGCCCATGGCGGGTCTTAGGTAAGCATCGGCCGCGCTCCAGCGGCGACCTTTGCGCATCGTTGCCTGGTAGGCTCCAATGCCTTCCTGACT
>JAPUFN010000469.1 GCA_027293665.1 Gammaproteobacteria bacterium
TCGTAGTCGAGCGTCACGCACTGCGCCTTGATCGTGATGCCCCGTTCGCGCTCGAGATCCATAGAATCGAGCACTTGCTCAGCCATCTCGCGCTCAGCAAGACCGCCACAAAGCTGAATCAAACGGTCTGCCAGCGTCGACTTACCATGATCGATGTGAGCGATGATAGAGAAATTGCGAATTCTTTCTATGCCGGACACTACGCTGCAGTCGAATCACGCGTTTGAAAGGCGCGCGAGTGTAGCTTATCCCTTGATTTCAGGCGAATTTTTGTTATTCCGGAACCCGCAGCGCCAGAAAAATGGGTGCCTGTCCCCGAATGACCAGAACGGCGACCGATCGCCCCGATGTCAGCTCGTCGGCAATCTCAGCGAAGTCGTCCAGATTGCGGACTTCACGATTGTTCAGTTTGGTGATGACGTCGCCCGGCCGCATGCCACTTTCGGCCGCGACCCCCGCAGCTGCAACGACCCGCACACCGCCGTCGATGCCGAGCCTTTCCGCGGCATTGTCGGGTACGTTCTCCAGTGTCAGACCAAGGCGTGAAGAGGCTCCTTCGCCGACGGTCGAGCGACCTGCAATCGTCTCACCGCGATCGGCCAGCTCGCCGATGTTCAGTCTGATTACGATTTCTTTATTCGCGCGAACGACATCCAGTTTCGCTTCGCTACCCGCCTGCGTACGGCCGACGAAATGTGGTAAATCCGAAGAAAGATCTATCGCCTGATCATTAAATGCGGTGATGACATCACCTTCTTCAATGCCGCCATGTTCGGCAGGAGAGCCTTCCAGCACTCGGGAAACCAGCGCACCGTGAGGCCGGTCCAGACCGAAGCTTTCTGCCAGATCGCTGTTCACTTCCTGAATGACAACACCCAGCCAGCCCCGGGTAACACGCCCGGACTCCTTGAGCTGGGCAACGACCTCCATCGCGATGGATACCGGGATGGCGAACGACACACCCATGAAACCACCCGAATTACTGTAGATCTGTGAGTTGATGCCGACCACTTCGCCGTCGAGGTTGAACAGAGGCCCACCGGAGTTACCCGGATTGATCGCGACGTCCGTTTGAATGAACGGGACATAGTTTTCATTGAGCTCAGTTGGCAGGCTGCGGCCTTTGGCACTCACGATGCCTGCTGTAACGGAATAATCGAACCCGAAAGGCGAACCGATCGCCAGCACCCACTCACCAACCTTCAGGTCGTCTGATGTTGCGAGCCGCACAGTGGGCAGAGAACTGGCGTCAACCTTGAGCAACGCCAGATCCGAGCGCGGATCAGCGCCAATCAGTTCCGCGATCAGTTCACGACGATCGCTGAAGCGGACCAGAATCTCATCGGCACCCTCGACGACATGATTGTTCGTGAGAATATAACCTTCGCTGTCCAACACGAAACCTGAACCCAGAGACTGCGGTCGTGGGAAGCCCCTATTGCGACCTTCACCGGGTGGAAAAAATCGCCGGAAGAACTCATCGAGCTCTTCATTTCTGGAGCGCGGTCGCCCCCGCCTCGCGGGGGTATTTCTTACGGTACTGATGTTGACCACGGCGGGTGCGTATTTTTCGACGAGTTCGGTGAAATCCGGCAGTGCTGCAGCACTCGACGGTGCCGCCAGCAGAAGTGCGAGCACACTCGCAGCAGCCGAAATACTTATCTTTGCGCGCGAACACGCGAGCGAATCCATATACATCTATAAGCCTATACCACTGGAACTGGAATTCTCGACCGGTACGCTAAATTCAATATCGAGCCACCGATCACCGACTCGAGCTGCGAGCGATCCACAGCGAAGCGCCAACAGTAGTGCCACGCTGCCTGCGACCGCAACTAAATAATCTGCCACACCTGCAGCGGATGCGATCATTACCAGCACGAAGACACCGATGGCGGGCAGAAACAACGTCGCAGACAATCTGGTCAGGCCCCGCCGCGACGCGCTCAGAACGATAGAGTGGCCCGCCTCCACCGGCTGCGTGCAGCTAACCCGGGTGATGATGCCCGGTGCGGCTAGGCGGCCAAAGCCGCAGGCCGTTTTACACGTTTGGCAGGGTGCGTTCACCTGAACGTCAATATGGTGCCCGGCTCGACCGACAACGACGCCCTGCCGCAGGAGACGATCACTCGTCATTGCTCCCGTCATGGTGGAGTGTTGAACCGAATCGATTTCGCAATTCGCTGCGCAGTCGATGTGGGTAACTCGCCAACCAGGGTGACCAGAAAGTTACTTCCTCGCGGCCCAGTAGTCAGATGCGTGACAGCGACGGTGGCGCCATTGCGCGAAACCATGCTCGCCGCTCCCGCAGGCGGCATATCTTCGATAAAGACTGAGAACGCGGCCAGTCCGTCCGTGTACATCATCGTATTGACCGATTTCAGTTTACTCGGCGTACTGCGGACTTCCGCCGCTGACATCTCGAATCCTGCGGGCAGCCAGTTTAGCTTCCAGAGCACCTGCGGCTTTGTGACCGGCAGCGTCGGGTTGGCCGCAAGAGACAGGTGTGAAATCCTGTAGCCCTGCGGCTTCGCCGGTTCCAGCGCAGCAGGCATCACCTCCGCGCCAAGTTTGAGCTGATTGAACTGAAAGATTTCGAGTTTTGAGCCTTCTCGGTCGACGAGTTCCGACTGGAGCAACAGCCGTGTCTCCTTGTCCAGCCACAGTCGATAGCCATAACGGTTTTCGTCCAGCGGGGTGATCGCAAGACGCACAGCCAGGCGGCCTGCAATGCGGTCTTCACCAGAAAACGATAAACCGTAGTACTTTGAAATGTTGTCATAGCGTCGAACAAACGCCCGCGCGAACGGTCCAGTCGGGATGCTGCTTTCGAGGGCCAGAAGATCATCGCCCGGCATGAGAATACAGTCTACTTCCTCACCTCTGCGAATGAATTCCCGCGGGGCTCCGGTGAGATGAATCAGCCTCTCGCGCTGCTCGCCGTCGATGAGCATATGCACGATACGAACACTGGCAAGGTCCGACCCGCTGTAGAAACTGAAGATGCCGTCGTAACTCAACTCGGTGAACGCCCGATTCATATCGGTCAGCCAGTCGCGCGGGTCCTCAGCATAGGCCTGGAAACTGCCTGCCAGGCTTATAAGGCAAACAAAGCAGCAGAAACCGAGGGAGAACGGGCGTCTCATGGGCGCTGATAGGTTGCCCACTTGACGAGTGCTGCAACATTTGCCTGATTCATCGCCCGCTGCTGCGTATGGTGCATGATGTAGGCAGCCATCCGTTCTTCATCGGTTATCTGCGGTTCGCTACCCAGACCGACAATCTCCGTCGCCCCGCCCTCTTCGATAACCGCGGCAACTTCCGGCGGTGTCGTCCCTGGCGTATCGCTGATGGTATCCAGACCCAGCACAACCGCGAATGCAACGCTCGCCGCAACTGCGAGTCCGGTGAGTCTGCCGAGCCACGGAGTCCTGGCATCGTCGCCAGTCGCGGCTGGCAACACCGGTTCATCGGCATTCTTTGTGCCCTCAATCTGCTCCATATCGAGGTCCCGCCAGACTTTTTCACGTAGTGAGGCGGCGCGATCCGAATATTCATCGCGCATAACCGTGCCGATGAGGTGGTAGCGATCCCAACTCGTCTTGAGTTCCGGATTCTTTTCGAGCTCATCGAGAACCCGTCGCAATTCGAACTCGTCGGCTTCGTCATCGACGATCGCGGACAACGATTCTCTCAGTTTCTCGGACATCTGCTCTGCTTACCTCTCTTGACCTTGCTACTTTCAGGATGCACTTTCGCGTCCACTGAGCAATGGCTCAATTCGTTGATCGATTGCTTCGCGTGCGCGAAAAATGCGCGAGCGGACTGTGCCCACCGGACAATCCATGATCTCGGCAATCTGCTCGTAGCTTAGACCATCAAACTCCCGAAGAGTTACCGCGCTGCGTAAATCGTCTGGCAATTCAGACAGTGTCGCATTTATCACTTGCGACAATTCGTCACGGGACAGCGCAGCTTCGGGACTCTCACTCTCTCTTAGGACATCAGTCCCGTCCATGAATTCCGCATCATCAATGTCTACATCCACGCCCGGTGGTCTGCGGCTGCGGGCAACCAGGTGATTTTTCGCCGTATTGATCGCTATCCGATAAAGCCAGGTGTAGAACGCACTCTCGCCACGAAACCTGGGCAACGCCCTGAACGCTTTGATAAAGGCTTCCTGGGTCACATCTTCGACATCCTGCTGGTCGCGCAGATAGCGGCTGACCAGATTCAGGATCTTGTGCTGGTAGCGACTGAAAAGGAGATCAAATGCCTGTTTGTCGCCTTTCTTAACCCTTCGGACAAGTTCTTTGTCAGTATCCTTCGCCACTGCGTCCCTACGTTTACTCCGTGCATTGCACTATCGGTGTAAACCGCTGTGCATAAACCGGTGTATATAAATCGGTGTGCTTAAATCGGTGTTCTACCGGCGTGCATGATCGCGCCGAGACATCGGATCACTCTCGCAGCGCAAAGTTCCCGGGTCATGCCGGCCGGGCGGTTATTCTGCCGATAACCAGGGGTTTATACTAGCTACCAGACTAAAAGACACGATACGGGTCGGGCAGGCATGACACAGCGATTCTCAACAGACGTTCTGATCATTGGCGGCGGTTCCGCAGGCCTGAGTGCTGCGTTGAATCTGGCCGAACATGCCCGCGTGACCGTGCTCTGCAAAGGCGATATCGAGAGCGCCTCATCGCATTGGGCACAGGGCGGGGTGGCCGTGGTGACCGATCCCGAAGACAGCCTGCGCTCCCACATCGACGATACCATGACGGCCGGTGCCGGACTTTGTGATCCCGAAATCGTCGCCTATACCGTCGGCCACGCACGCGAGACCATCGACCAGCTACGCAGCTGGGGTGTGAACTTCGACGAATCAGACAATGAAATTCACCTGACCCGGGAAGGTGGCCACTCCTTCCGGCGAATCATGCACGTCGCGGATGCCACCGGCAAAGCCATCACCGAAACCCTGACCCAGCACGTATTGGACCATCCCGGCATTGAGCTTTTCAACGACCGGATCGCCATCGATCTGATTAACCTGAGCAAATTTGGTCGTCACGCAAATCGTTGCGCCGGGGCCTACGTTTACAACCGAACGACCAGTCATGTGGAGGTTTTCCAGGCAAGATTCGTGATCCTGGCAACCGGTGGCGCGAGCAAAGTCTACCTCTATACCAGCAATCCGGACAGCTCCACGGGAGACGGAATCGCAATGGCGTGGCGGGCCGGTTGCCGGATCGCCAACATGGAATTCATCCAGTTCCACCCGACCTGCCTGTTTCATCCGCATGCTAAATCTTTCCTGATATCCGAAGCAGTCCGCGGCGAAGGCGGCATCCTTCGGCTGCCCGATGGGGAACGATTCATGGAGCGCTACGACGCCCGCCTGGAACTCGCACCACGTGATGTTGTCGCCCGCGCAATCGATCACGAGATAAAGCGTCTCGGCATCGACTGTGTTTATCTCGACATTACTCACCGCCCGCGGGAGTTCATCGAAAACCATTTCCCGACCATCACTCAACGCTGTATGGAACTCGGTATCGACATCTGCCGTGAACCAATTCCTGTCGTTCCGGCCGCGCATTACACCTGTGGAGGAGTGGTGGTTGAGCAGAGCGGAAGAAGTGATATTCCCGGTCTGTACGCAATCGGCGAGGTAAGTTGCACGGGTCTGCACGGGGCAAATCGACTCGCGAGTAACTCGCTGCTCGAGTGTCTGGTATTTGGCCGTGCGGCAGACAACGACATCCTGCAACGACTCGACGAGCCAGCAACGGAATTCAGCGCGCCGCACTGGGACGAAAGCAAGGTTACCGATTCAGACGAAGACGTCGTCATTGCCCACAACTGGGAAGAATTGCGCCGCTTCATGTGGGACTACGTAGGAATCGTCAGAACCGACAAGCGGCTGCAAAGAGCCCTGCGGCGCATCGATCTTCTGAAACAGGAAGTTCACGAGTATTACAGTCACTTCCGAGTCAGCAATGATCTGATCGAGCTGAGGAACCTCATTCACATCGCGGAGCTAATCGTGCGCTCGGCGCTTGCCCGGCAGGAAAGCCGAGGTCTGCATTTCAACCTGGATCATCCCGAACCACTGTCCCGGCCAGCCGACACGATCCTGTTTCCCGGCTATGTCGATCAGCTCGACGTGCTGCACCCGATCGCCAGTTAACCCCCGCCAGTATCTGCGAGGATTGCATCTGCTTGATCAAAGTGTGCGCTCAGCACCCGGCGCAACGCTGCCCACTCCCGCTCACTGACTTCATCACGGAAGATCTCTTCGACTCGCCACGTCCGGAATCGCAGACAAATCCGTAGCGGTTCCAGACGCGCGGCCCGCAACTGACTGAGATCGATCACAAGATGCCGCACCTTCCTGCGTGGGTAGTGCAGGTACGACCATAATCCCAGCAAACCCAGCCCGCTGTTGCCGAACCAGATCCAGCCCCCGTACAGCGAAGTCAACGCCAAGATCCAGTAAAAAGTTTTGCGCCATACTGCAACGCACAGGCGGATTCGGATGGGAGGTTCCGAACTATTGCTCGCGGGATAGACCGATGCGATTGACAATCGCCGCCAGATCCGGCGGCGGCGCTGAGCGTCGCTGTAACCAGTCGAAGATGTCCCAGTCCTCGCAATCGAGCAGCCGGCTGTAGTCCTGCAGGGCCTGGTCATCGAGCAGAGCGAGCTGTGTCTGCAGGAACGGCAGAAGCAGAAGTTCCAGTTCCAGTGCTCCACGCCGGCTGCGCCAGCGCACACGTGCCAGCAGCGCCTGAGCAGTCAGTTTGGCTTGCGAAGTACTTACATCGTCGGCATCGGATGGCATCGTCTCGACTGTAACGGCATTGAGAGTACTATGCACGTCGAGCCACAATCACGGCAGCAGCATTGCTTAAAACGCTCTGGCAGAAATCAGCCATCCGCACGCAACAGGCCACGTCCAGGACCGATGAGACCGCTGCTGCGCCAGCGGCAGGCGTACCTGCTGCGACCGCTGCAGGCGTTGTCCTGCTCGATGACCTCAAAGCTCTGACGTTTACCGGTGCAGATGTCATTGCCTTCCTGCAGGGCTACTTCACCTGCGACTGTTCGCGCCTCACGCGGGAGCGGATGCAAAGCGCGGCGATCTGCAACCTGCAGGGACGGGTTGTTGCGCACGGCTGGTGTTATCTCAGCGCAGATGATCAGGTCACGTGGCTCGTCCATCACAGCCTCGAAGAGATACTTCTGCAATTTCTGCGACCCTACCTGGCGTTTTCGAAA
>JAPUFN010000047.1 GCA_027293665.1 Gammaproteobacteria bacterium
ACATGGGTGAAATTTCGCGAGCAGTTGCGCGAACACTATGCTGAAAACAACACCGAGTTAACAGCGGACGTGCGGCCTGTCGTCGTGGAAATCCTCAAGGCGGAATTGCCGGATTCGACCAGCCTGGCCAGCGAAGCTCGCGCAGTCTGCCTTTTAGTTGCACAAGTTCTGCAGCGACCGCCAGAAAACGTTCATGTGATCTATCAACCTGCTGCACGGGGCCGCATCGCGTTTGGCGGAGAATTGGTCCGCTAGCGCCTGGCGTGAGCCTTTTATCGACCTTGCGTCATCTGGCGTTCCATCGACAAAAATGACGACACAAGAATGACAATGAATAAAACCGTTCGAGCCTTCGATAGATCCGCCATTTTCGAGGGTAACCGGGCTCTCGAAATCGATCACGAAACGGTTGCGCTTGCAGTAGACCAGCTCCTGTCCAGTATGACTCTCACAGACAAACTCGATCAGTTGCGGGGAAGTCAGACGGCACCCGTTGCAGGTCTGTATCACGCAGGTGGTAACACGGATCTTGCGATTCCGGCCTTTAAAATGGTAGATGGCCCGCGCGGGGCAAGGGCGGGTGAAGCGACGGCTTTTCCTGTCGCTATGGCTCGCGGCGCAACTTTCGATGTGCTGCTGGAGCGTCGCGTCGGTATCGCGATTGGCCTGGAGGTAGCCGCCAAGGGTGGCAACGTGGTGCTGGCACCCACCATCAACCTGCTGCGCCATCCCGGTTGGGGCCGGGCTCAGGAAACGTATTCTGAAGATCCCTGGTTGCTGGGCGCTATGGGGCTTGCCTTCGTCTGTGGTGCACAGAATCACGTGATGACCAGTCCCAAGCATTTTGCGGTCAACAATCAGGAAAACACCCGCTTTGACATGAGCGCAGATATTGCCGACCGGGCCTTGCACGAGGTGTATCTGCCGCACTTCAAACGCTGCGTGAAAGAAGGTGCTTGCGCCTCCGTGATGAGTGCCTACAACAAAGTAAACGGCACTTACTGCGGCGAAAATGCCGCCCTGCTGAATGACATTCTGCGAACAGACTGGGGCTTCAAGGGATTCGTTGAATCGGATTGGTTCCTCGGTACCCGCTCCACCGCACCTGCGCTGCGAGCCGGGCTCGATATAGAAATGCCGGCGGCCTACCGGTTCAGTGATGAGAATATCGCGCAGGCACTCGACGCCGGCGAGCTTGACGAATCCGACATCACTGCAGCTGCCCGGCGTGTTCTACACCAGAAACTCGCCTGGCGGCTCGATGAATTGCCGGAAGTGGATCCTGCCGTAGTCGAATGCGATGAACACCGGTCGCTGGCGAGAGAGGTGGCGGAAAAGTCTCTGGTTCTGCTTAAAAATGATGCTTCGATATTGCCTCTTGCCGATCGCAGTGATCTGAAGATTGCGATATTTGGCGATCTTGCTGATACGGCAAATCTTGGCGACAAGGGCAGCAGCTGCGTGACGTCGTCGCAGGTCGTAACCCCGCTCGCCGGAATCATTGAGCAGGTTCGGCACGCGCACGTGCAGTATTTCGCCGGTGCCAGCGAACTGCCGGATTTATCCTCCTATGACGTCTGCCTGGTGTTTGCGGGATTGAGTTACCGCGATGAGGGTGAATTCATTCCCACCGCACAGCAGGAAACAGAAGGTGGCGAACTTGCGCGTGGTGGCGATCGCGAAGTTCTCACGCTGCCTGAAAGTGAACGCCGGCTTATTGAGGCAGTGGTCGCAACGATTCGTGAAGGCACTGGCACCTGTAAAACGGTTGTCGTGCTCGAAGGTGGCAGTGCGATAGAAATTCGCGACTGGGTGGATTCCGTAGATGCCTTGCTCATGGCGTGGTATCCGGGATGTGAAGGTGGGCGGGCCATTGCCAGCGTGTTATTCGGGGCAATGAACCCTTCCGGCAAACTGCCGGTTTCCTTTCCGAGATCGGCGTCCCAGCTCAACTCCTGGGATGTTACCGCGCTCAGCGTCGAGCATGACCTGCTGCACGGTTACCGCTACCTCGATCTTCACCGGGAAGATCCGGAGTATGCATTCGGCTTTGGTCTGAGCTACACCACCTTCGAGCTATCGCAATTGCGCTTCAGCAGCGAAGCTGCTGAAGTGGAGATTGTCGTACGCGTCACAAACACGGGCTCGCGTGCGGGTGCCTGTGTGGTTCAACTCTATGTCAGCCAGTGCGACTCGTGCATTTACCGGGTGCCGAAGGAGTTGAAAGGGTTCGGCCGGGTGGAACTCGAAGCAGGCGAAAGTGCAGATGTTCTCCTGACACTCTTGCCAGAAGAGTTGAGCTACTACGACGAGGACACTGGCCAGTGGGTGCTGGAAGCCTGCACCTATCAATTCCGGATGGGCTTTTCTTCAGATGACCTGCCGCTCGAAGTCTTCCAGCGGTTTGCTGGCCGGGTCTGGCAAGCGACATGAACAGATCAGCAGACGCCATCCGGAGCGGATCATGAAATCCAGGCACGCACTGATCTTCGTGTTCATTACCGCGCTGCTGGATTCCATTGGATTCGGCATCATCATGCCCGTATTACCGCAGCTGGTGATGGACGTAACCGGAGAAGGTCTCTCATCTGCGGCACGCTATGGTGGCTTGCTGATGTTCGCGTATGCGGGGATGCAGTTTTTTCTCGCCCCCATCATCGGCAATGTTTCTGACCGCTTTGGGCGTAGGCCCGTGCTGGTACTTTCTTTAGCGGTGTTGAGCGTGGACTACCTGCTTATGTGGTGGGCGCCCACTATTGCCTGGCTGTTACTCGGCAGGGTCATCGCCGGTGCTGCCGCGTCCACTTACAGTACGTGCAATGCCTTCATAGCCGACATCAGCGAACCTGAGGAACGCGCGCAGAATTTCGGGTTGATGGGTGCGGCGTTTGGCATGGGCTTTGTGATTGGTCCGGTAATCGGCGGATTTCTCGGCGAGTACGGTCCACGAGTTCCGTTCCTTGCGGCGGCGGGTGTGGCGTTTGTAAATCTGCTCTACGGCGCACTGGTCCTGCCTGAAACGTTGGCGAAGGACAAACGCCGAGCCTTTGACTGGCGGCGTGCCAACCCGACCGGGACACTGGCTGCTCT
>JAPUFN010000470.1 GCA_027293665.1 Gammaproteobacteria bacterium
GCTTCGCCCGGTGCAACGTCACGTACCAATTCGAAACCCAGTATATCGAGCGCGACGCTTTCCGAGGCAATCATGAATTCATGCCCCTGGTCGGACTCCCGACGACCGAAAACCAGCGGTCGAATCCCATGGACATCCCGGAATGCAACAACGCCACAACCGACTATCATCGCGACAGCTGCATAGGCTCCCTTGCAGCGCCGATGCACACCTTCCACCGCAGTGAATACATGATCAGCTTCAGGCGAGTGCGCACGCTGCAACTGCAACTCGTGAGCGAATACGTTGAGGAGTACCTCCGTGTCACTGTCGGTATTGACGTGGCGCAGATCTTCCCGGAAGAGGTCGGCCTGCAGCGACTCCGCGTTAGTCAGATTGCCGTTATGCGCGAGCATGATGCCGTACGGCGAATTCACGTACATCGGTTGCGCCTCTGCGGAGCTCGAAGATCCGGCAGTTGGGTAGCGGACATGGCCGATGCCGATATTTCCCGCCAGCCGCTGCATGTGATGCTGCTGGAACACATCACGCACAAGTCCGTTGCCTTTGCGCAAATGCAATTTCTGGCCGTCGCTGGTCACCATCCCAGCAGCATCCTGACCTCGGTGCTGCAGCATGGTGAGTGCGTCGTACATTTGTTGATTGACAGACCGGTGGCCAACGATGCCGACGATGCCGCACATAATCCGAATTTACCTCACTTCATCTGATGCTTCGACGACCACATCCCTGGCGCGGCCCATCATGTCCAGAACGTCCTGCTCGAAGGCTAGCATCTCCGGCGTGATTCCGGAGTTCAGCCACCACTCACTCTCCTGTGCAAACGGCCGCATCGCGATCAGGGCGATGATGCAAACCAGAACACCGCGAGCGCTGCCAAAAAGGAACCCAAGGAAACGATCGGTTCCCGTCAGGCCAGTACCCAGTACCAACTTTTTCACCATCCATTGCGCCAGTGTACCGACGATGAGAACGACGATGAATATTGTGACAAATCCAACGACCAGGCGTAGTGAATGATCTTCAACCTGGCCGACCATCTGGGCGGCCAGAACAGGGGCGAAATACAGCGCGAGGATAAAGGCTGCGAACCAGGTTGCAAGGGACAGCACCTCTTTGAGGAGTCCACGCAGCAGACCGATCACCGCGGACAGTAAAATGATGATCACGATCACGATATCGGCAGTCGGCACCTCGGTGACACCTCCTTTCGTATTTCTCTTCGCGTAGCCCGGTTCAACAACCGGAAATCAATCATCAATCTTTGCACCCGCCCGGGTCAGTTGGAAAACGCCATGAGCCTGACCTCTAAAGAAAGCGCCTGTGAGAGTTGTTCCTGTATTCTACGTGCTTCGGCTTCGCTTAGCAGCGGTCCTACGGCAACTCGATTGAGCACCTCGTCGTCGCTTTTTACCGTTGAAATGAACGCCTCATAGCCACGGTCGCGCAGATCTGAGCGCAGCTTGCGTGCATTGTCGACGTTGTGCAGGCTGGCGACCTGGACCGCCCACACGTCGGTGTTGTCCACCGGCGCACTCAACACGGGCTCACCAAATCGGGTGTTATTCGCGGTTTGAAAGCCCGCATCGTCGACCTGCGCACGCAACTCATCCACCCGGGCAACCACATCACTTGTCGGTGCAACTTCTGCGAGTCTTTTTACTTCAGGCATGGTCTGGGCAATCGTCAACGGTGCTATATCGACAGGGGCCACGCCTTCACCATCGAAGAGCATGGGAAAACAGATAACGGCAATCGCCAGTAGAAAAAGGCTACCTGTCGCCCGGTAGCGGGTCTGTTCGTCCATCGTCTAGTGCTCGCTTACTACCACTCGCTTACTGCCGCTCTTACTGCTACAAATACAAAAGTCCCGAGTTCATCAAATTTCGAGCCTGTTCAACTGCTGAGAATGAACCAAGCACGAGGATACCATCGTCGTCCCTGGTAAACGACTGTGCGTGCGACAGCGCTGCGGCCATCGATTTACAGGGGATTGGCGCTGTCTCCTGCGCGATACTGGCCGAAACAGCGGCCGCCAGATCACTCGCAGACCTGGCTCGATCGCCGAGACTGGCAACGGTCAGCCAGCGTTTTACCGTACCGCGCAGCGCCGCCGTCACACCGGCTGCGTCCTTATTGTCGAGCATTCCGAGCACGCCGACAAACTCGCGGCCAGGAAACCGAATTGCCAGCTGCTCGGCAAGAAAGGCTGCACCGGCTGGGTTATGGGCGACATCCAGGTAGAGGTCACAATCAGCCAGCCTGGTCTGCTCGAGCCGACCAGGTAGCCAAGCCTGGGCAAGCGCGTGCAGAATCTGTGCGCGCGATAAGGCTGCGAGTGTCGCCGCGGCCATCACGCCGAGCGCGCAATTGAGCGGGGCAAGGTTACCGCGAGGCAGCTCGCTCCAGCCATCGTTTTGGCCGGAGATGCTCCATGCATCACTCGTCTCACGCACTGTAAAATCCACACCAAGTTGCAGGACGTCACAATTCAGCGCGCGGGCTTGCTCCACCACCGAACCGGTAACGCAGCCAACGACAACCTTCTGGCCCGGCCGAAATACGCCAGCCTTTTCAAGGCCGATCTGTTCGATGTCGTTACCCAGGAATTCTTCATGATCCAGGCCGATGCTGGTGACAATCGCAAGATCCGCATCGAC
>JAPUFN010000471.1 GCA_027293665.1 Gammaproteobacteria bacterium
AGCGCGATCGTGGATCGGCCGCACGCAACGCTGATCAGGGGCTCGGGTGTGGATCTCACCGTCTTCCGACATCTACCGGAACCGCCTGAACCGATCACCTTTCTGTTGGCGACCAGAATGTTGCGCCACAAAGGCGTGGCAGAGTATGTCGCAGCGGCGCGTGAGACAAAGACCCGCTACCCGCAATGGCGCTTCCTGCTCGCCGGTGATGTGGACGTCGGTAACCCGGGTTCACTCAGTCGTGAACAGCTTGAATCCTGGGCGGAGGCAGGCGATGTGGAGTGGCTGGGGTATCGTGACGACGTTGCTGATCTGATGGCGGAGTCGCATGTGGCGGTGTTGCCTTCCTACTATCGTGAAGGATTGCCCAAGGCGCTCCTGGAGGCTGCGGCCAGTGGCCGAGCGATGATTGCAACGGACATAGCAGGTTGTCGCGAGGTTGTCCGGGACAAAGTGACCGGCATCATCGTGCCCGCTCGCGATGCCGAAAGCCTGCAGTCGGCGATGATCCGAATGGGTACGGATGGAGAATTCCGCCAGCGCTGCGGCCAGGCGTCGCGGGAAATGGCGGAAGGTCTGTTTTCAGTAGAGGATGTTGTCCGAGACACGTTTCTGATTTACGACCAGCTCGCACCTGCATGACAGTTGCGTTGGTTACTGGTGCTGATGGTTTCATCGGACAGCACCTGCAGAAGCGGTTGAGTGGTGAAGGCGTTGAAGTCCGTCGGTTTGTCCGCGGCGTGCCGGCACTGAACGAACGCAGCAACCTGCAGCACTGGTCTGAGTATCTGGAAGGGGTGGAAGCGATATACCATCTCGCAGCGATCGCCCATCGAAAAAGTGACACCAGACGGATTACGGAAGTCAACGCACGATGGCCCGCGCGCCTGTATGCCGCGGCTGGTGCAGCGGGTGTTGGCAGGTTTATTTATCTGAGTTCGATCAAGGTTTTAGGCGATTACAGTAGTCGCCCACTACGCCCGCAGGATCCTTACGCTCCGGGAGACGCCTATGCGTTGAGTAAAGTTCAGGCCGAGCAGGGCCTGCTGGCGGCACAGGGCGACGTAGCCACTCAGCTCGCCATCGTCCGCCCGCCGCTGACATACGGTCCCGGAGTGAAAGCGAATTTTCTGGCATTGCTGCGATTGGCGCGGCTTGCCCAGAATGGAATACCGTTGCCACTGGCCGATGCTGCCGCACCGCGCAGTATTATGGGCGTGGACAATTTGTGCGATCTACTGCATCGCCTGCTGCAATCGGGCGCAGGTATCTTCCACTGTGCTGACGCAGAGTCGATCAGCGTGCACGATCTGCTGCAGCTCATCGCGAGTCTCAGCGATAAATCGATCCGATTCTGGCGCATTTCTCCAGCGCTGCTCAAAGCGACGTTGCGCGTTCTGGGTCGCGGTGGTGCCTATTCCCGGTTGTTCGATCCACTGGAAGTCGATCAGAGCGAAACACTCCGCGTGCTTGGCTGGAGCGCACCGCACAGCACTGAAAACCAGCTCGCCGGGACTTTACAATGGCTGCGTTGACGGCCATCGGTTTTCTTGCCGGAGGTTTCGCCAGTGTGTTGTTTTTAGAATATCTGATTGAATGGACAAGCCGCCGGATGCGCTGGTTTGCGCTGCCCAATGAACGTAGTTTTCACGCCGAACCCACGCCGAGTATCGGCGGGCTGGCAATCGTCATACCGGTGCTGGCATATCTCGGCTATGTTTCGGCGGCTGGCGTGGCGGCAGCGCACGGGTTACTGCTCGGCGCTGGCCTGCTTGCCGTTGTCGGTCTGCGCGATGATCTCAAGGAGCTGAGTTCAGCCTTTCGCTTCGCCTGCCAGATACTCGCAGTTGCGCTCGTGCTGTGGTACCTGGCGTTGCCCTGGCCGTGGCTCGCCTTGCTGGTCACCGGCGTTGCACTACTGTGGCACATTAATCTGTTCAACTTCATGGACGGCATTGATGGCATAGCGGGTTCGCAATGCCTGATTTATTGTCTTGGCGTTCTGCTGCTCGCGGGTGATCTGGCGGGGTGGCTGGGTGAACTCAACTGGCTGCTTGCGGGTGCGTCGATCGGTTTTCTCGTGTTCAACTGGCCACCTGCGCGTATTTTCATGGGGGACGTCGGTAGCGGCTTCCTCGGACTTCTGCTGGCGGTTATCGCTGTGGAGGTAGCGCGCCAGGAGTATCTGCCACTGGTCGCCTCGTTGATACTGCTGGCCGGGTTTTGGTTTGACGCAAGCTATACCTTATGTGTCAGAATGATGTCCGGCCAGAAATTTGTCCAGGCACATCGCAGTCATCTCTATCAGCATCTGGCGGCAAAAAAGGGGCATCAATGGACGACGCTCGTTTACGCTGCGTTCGGAGTAATCTGGTTACTTCCGCTGGCAGCGTTATCGGCAAATTTCCCAGATCTTGACGTTGCCTGGTTGGCGTTGTCCATCAGTCCGATGGCCGCCGCAGCCTGGTATTTTCAGGCAGGGCGACCTCAGCGTCGCGAGATGCCTTCACCACTTGCGTGATGCGACACACAGCGACCCGGCGTCGGCCAGCCTGCGGCCACAAGAATTAGCGATAGAAAAGGAGCGAGAACATTTTTGAGGATCTGGTAGATCAGTTACCGCGTCGTAGAAAACAGGCTATTGCGGTTCTGGCGGACTTCATTGTGCTGCCGATTGCACTGTGGTCGGCTTTTGCGCTGAGGCTCGGCGAGTGGTCGCCGGATGTTACGCAGTACTGGCCGGCGTTTGTCGTTAGTGCACTTGTCTGCATACCGGTTTTTGGCGGTCTGGGCCTCTACCGGCATGTCGTGCGGCATATGGGAAATCATGCGCTCTGGGCTGTGGTTCAGGGTGCGACAATTACCGCAATCGCGGTGGCAACCGTTGCATATATGGTCCC
>JAPUFN010000472.1 GCA_027293665.1 Gammaproteobacteria bacterium
AGTGGCCAGAGAAATGGCGTTGTGTTTTTTTTCCCGATCAATGGTGATCAGAGCCATCGGGCCAGCCACCACATAGCGGATATTTTCGTAGTCGGCCATCAGTCTTTGTTACCGCGTCGCAGCGCATCCAGCCCCGACCCCAGCGTATCCTGCAGCTTTTTACCCAGCCCCTGCTCGAGACGGTCTTTGGCACCTTCAATGTCCAGGCCCTGGGCTGCAATCGCCTGAGTCGAACCTTGCACGACCGGCACGAAGATCTGCTGCAGCACTTCACGAATCGTCGCACCATCCGCTTTTCGACCGATTCCAGTCAAATTCACATCCGGAATGTTGACGCTCGTATTGCCCAGCAATTCGGACTCCAGCGATGCCTGTGCATTACTGAAAACGAACTCGTCGATGATCAGTTTTAATTCGGAACTGTCTTCCTCCGCCGATTCCGCGGTGTCTGTGGAAGTAGAATCGAGTTTCGCCATGATGGCCTGCAGATTCGTCGTAGCACCCTTTACCACGATGGCCAGCTCAGCCTTGTCGATCAACACAGACTTGATGACAACCAGTTCCTCGCTCATTTCTGCCACATCGATGACCAGTTTTATCCGACCAAGCCGCATGGCGTGCGAACCGCCAAAACCGGCCGGATTACCAATCGTCAGGCCGCGCAGCTCGCCAGAGCCTTCGGTCAGTGAAATTTCTGCCGAGTCGAGACTCACCTCGACCCCCAGCACTTCGGTTCCAATTGTCTCTACCGCCGTCTTTATGAGGCTGCCGGAATTAACAACCACATACACACCAACACCCAAGACCAACACGACGACGATGCCGATGATTATTCCCAGTGCCTTCATGATTTACCTCCTATCATTTCCATGTCTTCGATAAACGCCTGAGATTTTCGGATAGACGCCTCCATATCTCTGATCAGTATCGCGACATCACTTTGGATTGTTGTCAGTTCGCTACGCAGGGATGCGATCGCCTGCGCATTGAGATTGTGCTTCAGGTATAAAACCTGATCCCGAAACGCATTCAGGACAGGCTCCATTTTACTTTCGGCCAGACGCATTGCACGGATCAGCCCGGCGTACTGGCGCTGTGAAGCACGCAGCTGCGATGCGCTCGACGAACGAAGCTTTGTGCTGCCAATGAGTTCCAGTTCTTCGGCCCACTCATCGAACAGATCCGCCGAGACATCTTCGACAGCATCAATTCGATTAGAGACTCTGTTCGCGCGAGACTCTGCATCCTCGAATGCATCGGCCAGGGATTCGTAAGTGTTTTTCAAGTCGGATGGCACGATAGTCACGACGCTGCTGAAACGTTCCAGCGCGCTTTGAAATTCTTCTTTCGCTGCCTCCTGAGCGTCGGCAGCTTCTGCTACCCGCTCCACCAGAAGATCGCGCTTGTACACGCCGACCTTCTCCCAGGCACCATAGTAGGCAGACTCACAGCCCGTGATGAGCAGCAGACAACCGCCGAGCAAGGCACACGTGCCTTTAGATAACCGAATACGGAACCGAGTCAAATCCAGCGCCTCAAGCCAGCGTCACTACAACGTCAATCCCGCCATCGGGGCCATCGTCGATGCGCACGCGCCAGCCCTGCGCCTGACACAACTGCTGCACGATGGCGAGGCCCAGCCCACTGCCGCCAGTCACCACGCTGCGGGAACGATCCAGACGAAAGAAAGGCTCAAAAACCTCTTCCCTGGATTCTTCAGGTATCCCCTGCCCGCTGTCGATTACATGGATCTCGGAATCGTTGACGACAACTCGTACCCCATCACCATGCTGCTGTGCGTTGCTGATGAGATTCATCAAGACCCGCTGCAGCGCTCCCGGAGCCAGATCGAGACGCGCATCTTGCGTGCCGTTCATGGTCAGCGGTATCAGTTGGTCGTAACTCTCGACTACGCTCTCTACAAATGCCTGCACGTCGACCGACTGCTTTGCCTCCCCAGCACCCCGGGCGAAGCGCAGAGCATCACCAATCAATTCATCCATGGATTCGAGGTTGCGCTCGAATCGCTCTATGAGTTTCGGGTCGACGCCCTGCGGCAACAATTCCAGCGCCAGGCGCATCCGGGTCAGCGGCGTGCGCAGATCATGCGACACGCCCGCGAGCAACGTTGTGCGATTCGACAGCAACGTCGATATTTCGCGGGCCATGGTGTTGAAGTTTCGCGCAAGCGACACGAGCTCGTGGGGTCCCACCTCGGGTAGCGGCTCAAAGTTTTCTCCGCCGCGGAAGGTTTCAACGCGTTCCGCAGCCTGAACCAACGGTCGGGTAATGCGCTGGACGATGAAGAGTGAGGTCAGAAAGACAACGCCCGCACCGAGACCGACGATGATGATCCCTACATAGAGCGGCTGAATGTCCCGCCGCCCGGGAGAAAAGCCGATCTGAATGTCAAACCCACCCATGGGCACATCCACCCAGAAGAGTTCGTCGGCCTCACGGAGCACGACAGGGATGTTCAGGCGCTCTGAGAGTTTATCCTGCAGGAGCTTCAGATACGGCTGGTCCAGCGGTGCCACAGCCAGTTCTCGTGGTTCTGCCGTCACGAAGAGGTCGTGATTCTGAGCCAGCTCGAGCTCAAAAGACGGTCGCGCGTTCGGCGGCAATTCAACCCAGGTTTGCGCCGACAACACGAGCAGGGCCGATTCATCATCCGCCGATAACTCAGCGATCGGTTCGATGACAAAGAAATTCAGCGCCGCTATGGCGATTATCACGATGAGCAGAGAACTCACCGCCAGAGTGAGATTCGTACGAGCGAGAAGCGAGCCCGGGCGGACCGTCCTGGATTCAGCCATCACCGTCCGGGCAGAACATGTAGCCTTTCCCCCAGATCGTCTTGATGAAGACCGGCACGGACGGATCGGGCTCGATCTTGCCCCGCAAGCGTGTGACCCGTACATCGATACTGCGGTCGAACGGAGATCTTTCAGCACCGGTCAGCAAGTCTAGAATTCGATCGCGGTCCAGCACCTTGTTCGGATGTTCAATCAGGATAGCGAGCAGATCGAACTCACCCGACGTAA
>JAPUFN010000473.1 GCA_027293665.1 Gammaproteobacteria bacterium
GCGAATGAGCTCATCGGGCACGAACGCCATGTCCCCGCCTTCCTCTACCGGCACGCCCTCCTCGATCTTCCCGGCACCGTGCGGGCCGAACGCGTGAGTGGGCGCGTCGCAGTGTTTCTTGAGCAACGCGCATCCCGGCGAGTGATCCATGTGGGTATGCGTCACCAGCACATGGCTGATGGTTTCGCCCTCTGTGGCCCGGAGAATTGCCTCGATGTGCTTTTCATCCGCAGGGCCCGGATCGATCACCGCGACGTTACCGGAACCCAGAATGTAGGTGCTAGTACCGTGCAGGGTGAAGGGGCTCGGGTTTTTAGCGATGACGCGACGAATAGCGGGACCTACGGCTGATACTTCGCCGTACTCGAATTCCAGATCCCGGCGGTACGGTATCTTTACTCCCACATCCAACCTCCACCCAGCAACAGTGAATTTGCGGCCCGAAGCATAAGCACATCCGCTGCTTACAACAACATCTCCAGCAGCCCTGAGGCGAAAACAAGCGCCGCGGCCAAAACAACAGAAGCACCGACGAAGATCCATTGCCGATTTGTCAGACCGCCCCGTTTCGTCACGCCCGGTGGCACATCCCTGAAAATGAGAGTGACCTGGCCGATTCGCAACCGATCACCGTCATGCAGTTGCGCATTCTGCACCTGCTGACCATTGATTCGTGTGCCGTTCGTCGCCATCAGATTCGTCACCGTGCAGCCCTCGGCGCGGGCAATGATCTCCGCGTGACGATTTGAGACGGTGGGATCCTGCAGAACGATATCGCAATCATCATCACGGCCGATCGTGTTCTGGCCGATCGCGGTGCGGAATACCACGCCGCTGACAGGCGCGCTCACCCCAAGGAGAAACGCGCCGGTTTGTGAAGTCTCCGGCAGCGTCACCGGCAACTCCATGGACTCATCCACCGCCATGATCTCGGTGGTGTCGATGCTCGAGGCGGGCTGATCTTGCATCAGGGCGCCCTCCTCAACGGTGTCCTGCGGTCGCACGGGCGTGAGATCCTGGCCTCTGCCGATCAATTGAAAGCGCAGGGCGTCAAACGAGAGTTCATCGCCATGAAAAAGACGGCAGCCGCCGATGATACGCGCGCCGTTCACGAACGTACCGTTAGCTGAACCCAGGTCGCGCAGCCAGATGATGCCCTGATCCAGTTGCAGCGTTGCGTGACGCCGCGACACATGATCGTCCAACAGAACAATTTCGTTGTCATCGCCTCGACCCACGCCAACACAGCCCGTGAGCTTGTGCGTGGCGTTGTCAAGATCGGCGCAAAGCCGCCACTCGTCCGCTTCACTTTCGAACAACGGCACAACAGAGAAGCCGATGTCGTTCTGACCCACCTGGATGCTATCGCCAACAACCAGGCCGACGGGATCGCTGAAGTCTATGCCATTCAAGGTAAGACTCGCTTCACCCAGTGGAATGACAGTCAGGCCGCGTTCGGTGGGTTCGATGCGAATGTGAAAATCCAACACATCCTCACCGGCGACGACCAGATCGTTGTCGAGTTGCCGACCGACCGTCATGCTGGAATCCACCTCGATGCATTCGCCATCGAGGCTGAGAATTTTCTTTATATCACTTATCTTTTCAAAGGCTTGCGGCATTGTTATCCCAAGATGCTCGAAGTGTTCTCCAAGCCGGTACATCCGGGGTCACTGTCAGTGCGAGCTCGAGATAGTACTTCGCTTCTTCTTCGAAACCGACCGAGTAGGCCTCATTTGCGACCTTTGCCAGACGCTGCGCCGAGCGCGTCAGCAACTCTC
The DNA here is from genome assembly GCA_027293665.1 of Gammaproteobacteria bacterium. GTDB lineage: Bacteria > Pseudomonadota > Gammaproteobacteria > Pseudomonadales > Azotimanducaceae > SZUA-309. The sequence goes on from JAPUFN010000473.1 coordinate 1,782, forward strand.
GTGCGACCTCGTTACCCGGATCGATCCGCTCGACTTCCCGCAGGAGCGCCACAGCATTGCGTTCCGGTGGTTCGGTGATAAAACCCTGCGCCATCAGCCGCTGTGCATCTGCCAGCCGTGTTCGCACCGTTTCGAGTCTGCTGACTTCTGAATCGAGCCGCGTCTTGATCTCTGTTATCGCTTCCGGCGCGAGACCGACCGCACCGGTGCGATCGAGTAACGCCTGGACGCCAGCGATCTCACCGAGCGAGAGCATTTGTGTGGTGATCGTCAGCAGTTGCGACTCGACCTCGTTGAGGCCTTGCGTTGCGATTACGTTGTCAGGATCGGTGGCGAGCACGCGATGATAAATCTCCGCTGCATTTTCACCGGGTGGGTTGATCAGCGAGCCGGCCGCCCGCAGAGCGCTCGCCTGCTGCAACATATCGGCAATCGCTGCCTGCAGCGTCGTTGCCTGGCGGATGCGATCCCGCACATCGTCGAGCAATGCTAACTCGGCATTGGCCGCACTCGCGCGATCGAGAAAATTGATTGCGTTATCCACCGCTCCATCTCCCGCGGCGACAGTTGCGAGTTCCGCGTAGTGAACGGCGAGCTTGTCCAGTTCGCCCTGGGCCACCGAATGGTTCGGCGCCAGCCGCAGAACCTCCCGATAGGAGGTGATGGCAGCCGTGGCAGACGGAATGTCCGACAAACCGTGGCTGCGCAACAACGCCTGAGCACTCGCCAGCAGACTTTCGGCATGCCCGCGGTCGGTCAGCGTGGCCCGCAGTTCTTCCAGTTCCGGATCCTGCGGGAACGCTGCAGCCGACTCATCGAGCTTAGTCTCCGCCTGATTGAGATCACCTTGCGCCAGCGCGTTGGCGAAGGCCGCCCGCCACTGGGTGGCAAGGCCGGCAATCGCGTTCGTAGCACCAAGATGATCGGGCTCGATGTCGATCACCCGACGATAGCCGGCGACGATGGCGGACAGCCCCTGATTGGGATCCTGGTGCAGCGATTGAGCATCGCTCCAGGCCTGTTGCGCCATGGGGTTCTCGATCAGCCCGGCAACGCTGAGGATCTGCGCGGACCAGCGCGGTTGCTCGACGAGCACATAGCCGCCCAGGGTAATGAGTGCCATAAAGCCGGCCACGATGCTCGTCCTACGCACCATCTGCCGCCGCTGACGACGCTGCGATTGGCGTTTCTGACGCGCCGGATCTCGCGCCGTGATCAACATGGAGTGACCCACTGCGCGAATTTCCTGGGTGGTGACCGCCTGGGTTCTTATCGTTGCGTTGGGAATGTTGTCTTCAAGGCGAATGACTTCCAGCGCCGCGGTGAGATCGGCGCCCGACTGGAAGCGCTGGTCGGCTTTCTTGGCGAGACACTTGTCGATGACCGCCTGAAAAGGTGAGAGGTAATTCGGCAACCGCGGAATGGGTTCCTGCAGGTGTTTGATGCCGATGCTGA
>JAPUFN010000474.1 GCA_027293665.1 Gammaproteobacteria bacterium
GGCGGCTCGCTCCTTGGCGGCGTGGTCTGGCTGCTGACCGATATCGGCTGGCTTGACGTTAGCACCGTGGGTTCGGCCACCTGGGTCGGACTTTTTTGTGTCGCAGCTTTGCTGGCTGTCGGGCTCAGCTGGTCGCATGTCTGGCGCAGACTGACCGGACAGTTCGAGGTCGACGATGGAGACGACTGAATTGAAAAGACGCACGTTTCTCACTCTGCTCGCCGCTGCGTCGGTGCTGTTTGCGTGCACCCAGGAAGAGGCAACTGTTTGCCGTAACGATCCACCGGGATTCCTGATTGCTAACGTCGAAATCATCGATGGCTCGGGCTCGCCCGCCATCGCTGGCGATGTGCGCGTTAACGATGGACTGATCGCCGATCTCGGAGATCTCGAGCAGTGCGAAGGCGAAACTGTGATCGATGGCGGTGGACAAACGCTGACCCCGGGTTTTATCGATACGCACAGTCACGCCGACGGAGGAATTTTCGATCACCCGGACGCGCTGGTCGTCGTCAGCCAGGGAATAACGACGGTCATCGTTGGCCAGGATGGTGGATCTCCCTACCCCTTGAGCGAATTCTTCGCGAAACTGGAGGACGCGCCTGCCACCGTCAATGTTGCGTCCTACGTTGGCCACAACACGCTCCGCAGCGAAGTGCTTGGAGATGATTATCGTCGCACGGCAACTGACGAAGAAGTTGCAGTGATGGCCGGCATACTCGCAAGCGAACTTGAAAGCGGCGCGCTCGGCCTTTCTTCCGGACTCGAATACGATCCGGGCATCTATTCCGAAACGTCAGAGGTCCTGACGCTGGCACAAGTCGCCGCCGATGCGGGCGGCCGCTACATCAGTCACATCCGCAGTGAAGATCGCTGGTTCGAAGATGCGATCGACGAAATCATCCTGATCGGGCGTGAGACCGGTATGCCGGTGCAGGTCTCGCACATCAAGCTGGCGATGAAGCGACTGTGGGGTGACGCCGCAAAGACACTCGCCAAACTGGATGCGGCGCGAGCCGACGGCGTACAGATTACTGCAGACATTTACCCGTACGAATTCTGGCAGTCGACCATCATGGTCCTGCTCCCGGAGCGGGACTATACCGACCGCGAAGCGATCGCCGAGGTGCTGGACCAGATTGCACCGCCGGACGGCATCTGGATGACTAGATTCGACCCCAACCCGGAATATGTCGGCAAGACCCTTACCGAAATAGCCGCCTTGCGGGAAGTAGACGTGGTGACCGCTTTCTCCCAACTCGCTGGAGAAGCGGAACGGATGCGCCAGGAAACCGGGGAACGTGCCGAATCGATCATCGGCACCAGCATGGAATCTTCGGATATAAGCGAGCTCCTGCTCTGGCCGGAAATGAACATCTGTACCGACGGCGGCATCAACAACCTGCACCCGCGTAGCGCGGGCTCATTTCCGCGCGTGCTCGGGCACTACGCCCGGGAACAAAACCTGATGCCCCTCGAAACAGCGGTGCACAAAATGACGGGGCTGACCGCAGCGCACATGGGTTTTACGGACCGGGGCCTCATACGTCAGGGCGCTGTCGCCGATCTCGTCCTGTTTGACCCGGCTATCGTGATCGATCGCGCAACGCCGCTGGCGCCAACCGAATTATCCGCAGGCATCACTTCCGTGTGGGTTGCGGGTGAGCTCGTGTTCGCCGACGGTGCAGCAACAGAAAACCGGCCCGGCAAGGTTATCCGGCGACTGATGCGATAGGCAAACGGCCTAATCATTACCCCTGATTGCCGCCACGGCAATCTCCGACACCCTGCTCCCCAACCCGGTCGCGGCGGCGCCGGTCGAGTTACAGAAAACGACCACTGACAGCTTAAGCTCCGGAAAGCGCTGATACACGCTGGAAAAGGCAACCCAACCACCCGAGTGGCCGATTACGGACGCGCCATGCAGAGTGCCCACCTGCAGGCCAAAGGCATAATGTGCATCCTGAATAAGCCGGCTTTTAACTGCCGCATCCGGGTGTGGCGTCGTAACCATGTTAATCAGATCTCCGCCACCTTTCCCAAGTTTGTTGTCGTAAAAATTCTGATCCCATTTAATGAAGTCATCAAGATTCGTGTAGACGCCACCATCTCCGACCCAGTCCAGATTGGTCATGTAGATTTCGAATGAACCATCGTCCATCAGGCGATAGCCATCCGCGCGCTGCGTTACCGGTTGATTTACGTTGTCGTTGAAGAATGATGCCTGCATACCGAGTGGACCGAAGATCTCAACGGATGCGAATTCGCGCAAGGTTTTGCCACTCACGCGTTCAACGACCTGTGCCAGCAAGAAATAACCGAGATTCGAGTATTGCCACTTTTCACCAGGCGTCAGTATCAGCGGCACCCTGGTAACCGCGTCGTAGAACTCGCCGATGGTCCAGTAATCCTCATTTCCGAAGCGAAACTCCGAGCCGTCCGCTTTTTTGAAGAGCTCCGGATCATAGTCGCCCATGCCGGCAAGGTGATGCAGCATTTGCCGAATAGTGACTTTGTGGCCGTACTCCATGAGATCCGGCAGATACTCATGCACATCGGCATCCAGAT
>JAPUFN010000475.1 GCA_027293665.1 Gammaproteobacteria bacterium
GCTGGCAAGACACGCGTGGGGTTCGATGTAGCCCTGGTGGGTTTGCTCGGTGATGTAACTCTTTTCGATCACCACGTCCGCCTGAGCGAAGCCGGCATCAACATCCCCGTGACCGAACTGCGAGACTTTCGCAATGTTGGAAGGCTTATCGTTGTGGCGAATGTGCGGTTGCACGATGGGTGCATCGGGCGCCATCGCTTTGTCCACATCTGTCACATGCGGCAGTATCTTGTAGTCAATTTTGATCAGCTTGAGTGCTTTTCTTGCAGTCTCTTCGTCGATGGCGGCGACAGCCGCAACGGCATGTCCATCATAGAGCGCACGATCCCGCGCCATGCAGTTCTCGAGAATATCGAAATCGCCGCGATTGCCGTTGGTCAGATCCGGCAGGTCACGGCTGGTGATCACGGCCTTCACGCCTTTGAGTTTTTCCGCACGGGACGTATCGATTTTGCGGATCTTCGCGTGTGCGTGGGGCGAGCGAAGTATGCGACCGACAAGTTGCCCTGGCGCGAAGGTGTCTGCACCGTAGCGCGCCCGCCCGGTTACTTTGTCGACCCCGTCCGGCCGCGGTGGCCGGGAGCCGATGATTTTGAATTCCTGATTGGTATAACTGGTGTCGTGTGCCATCGATGCGTCTCCTGAATTTCTCTGCTGGGTCGGTATTCGTGTGCGCTTACCGACGCTTACCCGCCGCCTTTTTTACGCGCGCCTGCTGTTTTCTGACGTCTTTTGCCGCCGCATTCACGGCACGCACGATCTTGTCGTAACCCGTACAGCGGCACAGGTTGCCGGCCAGCGCAAAACGGACCTCCTCCTCGGTCGGGCTTGAGTTGCGATCGAGCAATGCTTTAGCGGCAACTAGAAATCCCGGCGTGCAGATACCGCACTGCAGGGCAGCATGATTGATGAACTGCGTCTGTAGCGGATGCAGCGTGTCGCCATCAGCCAGACCTTCGATCGTACCAATCTTGCGTCCTTCGGCTTCCGCCCCCAGCACCAGACAGGAACAGACCAGCTGGCCATCGACCGTCACGCTGCAGGCGCCACAATCACCCGTGCCACAGCCTTCTTTAGCACCGGTGAGCCCCAGGCGGTTGCGCAGTACGTCCAACAACGTCTCACCCGGCTGACAAACAAACTCTGTCACATCACCATTCACGGTGGTTGCTACGTGAACTGAAGCCATCATTTACCTCCTGCGCGCTGATACGCGATCTTTGCCGCACGCCTGGCGAGAACGCCGGCCACGTCAGTTCTGAATTCGATCGTGCCGCGCATGTCGTTTATCGGCTTGCACGCTTTGCCACAGGCCGCCGCCAGTTCCGCCAGCGCGTCATCGTCGAGTCTGCTGCCTATGATCGCCTTCGCGGCTTGCGGCACCAGCACGACAGTAGCCGCCACCGCGCCCAGTACGACACGGGCTTTGCTGATCTCACCTTTCGCGTTCAGGGTGAGGCAGACGCCGGCGCTGACTACCGCGATATCCATCTCGCTGCGCGGTATGAAACGCAGATAGGCATCTCCCGTCTTCGCTGGCCGCTTGGGCAGCGTGATGGCCTCCACGATCTCGCCTTTTGCCAGGGAGGTCTTGCCCGGTGCCGTGGCGATCTTTTCGACTGCGACCGTTCGCCGGCCTTTGGGACCGACCACGACCGCTTTGGCCCCCGCAGCGACCATTGCAGGCACGCTATCTGCGGCAGGTGAGGCATTGCAGAGATTCCCGGCGATGGTACAGCGACCCTGAATCTGATCCGAACCAATCAGATTGGCTGCTTCGACGACACCCGGCCAGGCCTTGCACAACGCTGCAGATTTGGCCATGGCAGCTCCCGACACGGCAGCGCCTATGCGGAAACCACCTGCTGTCTGCTTGATCGACTGCGTCGCTTCGATACGTTTGATATCGACGATCAAATCCGGCTCGATCACGCCGCTCTTCATGCGGACCAGAAGATCCGTTCCGCCGGCAAGCACAAAGGCTTTGCCCTTTGCTTTCGCCATGAGCGACACCGCTTCGCGGGTCGTTGTGGGTGCTTCGTATCTCATCGGCAGATTGCCTCTCCTTTCAAATGGGTGCCTTGCAGTTGTCCGCCGATAATCGACGACGAATTTATCTCAATCCTACCTGATCACCCACGTTTAGGAAGGCCCCGTGCACGCTATCGACTCCGTGTTCCAGGCGCATCCACCGCCAGCACCTCCAGCATCATTTCAGAAATCTGCCAACCCGCCTCTGACGTGTGTGTGGCGGTTGAAAAATAGGTGCCTGTGACTCTGGACACCTCACCGTCAGCGCCGACCTGGGTTGCGTGCAGATAACTCGTCATGACCGCTATTCCACCGACACCCTGCAGATCCGGCAGACTGTTGATCTCCACCACCTGGCTGCCAATCAGGTGCTGTGTGCCGCGCAGTGCACTCAATGATGTTTTTACGAATTCAAGCCAGGCCAGCGGGCCGCTGGCTGACATCTGACCGCGGACCCCAAATTGTGCATCCGTCGTGAATATTTGCAGGTAGGTTGCGGCGACTGCTGCTTCGTTAGCCTCTGAATCTGCCGCGATCAGATCGGTGGCCTGCGCATACAGCCGCTGCAGCTGGGCGATTTCCTGTCGTGCCAGCCACTGTTGCTCTGCTGACGGAGCATTTTCCGTAGTATTCAATTTGGCGCCCTTCCCGATCCTGATGCAAATGGCTAACGGGGTGGTAAGCCTCTTTTTTCGCGCGCCTTGTTCATCCGCTCCGCATCTGCGCTGAGGCGTTCGCCCAGTTCATCTTCGGTTACAGTCCCCACCATGTGTGCGCCAGCCATCTTACCGTTGTACATGATCTTCTTCACCGGCGTGACCGCCAGGATCAATCGCAATGGCGAATCCAGCAGATTGTAGAAGAACTCTTCTCCTTTCTCGTTATCGGGATTCAGTTTCGACGAGAGCGCTGTATAGAACCACTTCTTCGTATCGTCGTCGTCAAAGAATTCGGCCATCCCCTTAAAAGTAATAGCCCCTCCCGGTAGATCTCTGCTGGCACCAGCGGGATACCCATGACTGCTCACGTTTATCGAAACCCGGTTGTCGCGGCGTATTGCCACTGTGCGATGCCGGTGTTCCGCGAAGGTGAGCCAGATTTTCTGCTCGTGCCACACGAATGCGTGAGTCACGCCAACGGGCCAGCCATCCTTCGTGGACCACATGAGCACACATTCAACTGAGTTGTTCATCAGTTGATCGACCTCTTCGTCGGTGAACGGGTAGAT
>JAPUFN010000476.1 GCA_027293665.1 Gammaproteobacteria bacterium
TGCTAAACCGCCCATTTTTACTGGCGCCCCGACCAGGACTCGAACCTGGAACCTACCCCTTAGGAGGGGGTCGCGCTATCCAGTTGTGCCACCGGGGCGTGTGCCAATAACAGTTGCCTCGTGAGAGGTTAACCGATTGCCAACGGGTCAATATCTGCAACCCTGTCCCCAAGCCATCGAGGATGATCGCGCACAATACCCGAGAATGGATCAGAACGGTAACCGCCACACACCTCAAACGACCGTGATTTGAGACATCCGCTCTGCGTCTGGCAGGACATGTGACCGACGATCTGCGATGACATTGTTTCGCCCAGGGTCTCTGACTATATTCGAATGACTTTAATTAGAAACTTAAAGAGAGGAAAAATGAACTCAGAGAAACAAACCATAGAGAAACAAACCATGAGAGAACTGACTGCAGAAGAAACAGATCTGGTCGGCGGTGCGGTGATGGCAAATATTGGTGCAGGCATTGGCGGAGCAACCATTGCGATGGGTGGTTACGCCCTCTATGGTGGCGCCAACGGGAGTCTGGATTTCGGTGGCTTTGCAGGTGCTGCGACTGCCGGGTTTATCGCTGGTGCCGCCTTCGGTCATCCGAGCGCCATCGCGGCGGGTGCAGTGGCGGGCGGTGTTGTCGATTCCTGGCTCGACAGTTAATAAGGTACAGCCATGAATGAAAAGCTCACTAAGCTGGTGACCATTGGAATCTCAACATTGAGTTCGATTGCATTCATCTCGGCGGTTTTTCTAATACTCGATCTGGAAAACGAGGCCCTGAAAGGCACCACCATCGCGATGCTCGCAGCTTCGCTTGCATTGGAGATCTATCCGAGGTTGGTGGATCGGTCGCAACAACAGCAGAATACCGGTTGAACATGGATGCACGGTCAGCGCTGGCATCACGGTGCGTTTCAGCCACGGCACCTGCTGGTTCAGGTGAACTCAGACGGTATCCGGATTGCGTTCTGGAGGACCTCGCGCCGTACTACGCTGCCAAACCGCTAGTTTATATTGTTAATTAACAATAAGTTGGGACAACAACCTAGATTTCTAGGTACCCAATCGGTAGCGCAACTTCACCACGAGTTGTTCACTGGTCGGATCTTCCCAGGCTTCATTAAAGAGTTCACTGAAACTTGCGCTGGGTGGCTCTTCAAAGCCATTACGGGTGTAGACAACAAACAAATCGGACAACGGTGCAATCTGCCAGCGATAACGCAGCTGAAAATTCAACTGGGAGATCGTGAAGTCGTCGCTTTCAGTATCAGGCTTGGGTACTTCAATGAGATCACCGGAAGAGGCAGGAATCAGATAGAACTTGTCTTCCTCCGCCTTGATTCCTACCCACTGGAGCGCAACGTTGAGTTGATGCTTGGCAGTGAAGAAATACCCCATATTGAGTTTCGGCTTCCACTCTTCTGCGTCGAATGCCGTCATGTTGCGGTCTTCCTGGTGCAGCAACCATCCGTCACGATTCCGATATGAGGTGGAAAGTTCAAAATTCAGTTGATCCACCGGTCGCCAGAAGATCCCAACGGATCCTTCTGCGTATTCGCCATCAACGCCGTCCCCTCTCCACGTGGTTTCGACGAAATAGCTGAATTTTTTCGACGGGTCCGTGGAATAGCCAAGTTCGATGGACGGCCTTTCTTCAATCCGGTAGGTTCCGTTGTCAAAGCTGTTGCGGTCCTCGTACCGCTTGGGGAAATACTTCGCTCCAAGCTTCAGCGTGGAAAGATTGTTGAGCTTGAATTCCGCATCGCTGCCAAGACCTCCGCGCACTATCTCTCCTTCACCGTTTTCTTCGTAGCGCAGCCAGGGCTGAATGTTGAAGTCCCGAAAAGATTCGAATCCAGAAGCAACCCACTCCGAACTCAGCCGCATGCTGGTGACATCATTTCGTCGCAGGAACCCCAGATCGTTGATATCGAGCGTGTCGTCGTAGTGGCCGAGTTCAAATTTGTGTGTCAGGCCCATCCGCGGAGTGTATTCGATATCGACAAACCCACCGGCTCCTTCTCCTGCCTCATCGAGGTTTGAATAGAGAAACTGGCCATCGAATTTCCAGACCCCGGTTTCTGAAAGGTAGTGATAGTCGATCCCATGACTGGACGCATCAGAATCGGGATGCGCAGTCAGCGTCGACATCGCACCGAGCGCCCGATAAGCACCGTTGCTCGTATCCTCATAAAGAAACCGCGCCACCGCGAAATCCCGGCCTTCCGCGGTAAAACGCTCGCGTTGATCGGAATACAGACTCGTGTCTTCTTCAAAGGCGGTCAGCACGCCGTAGCGCAATGAGCCAGCCTGGCCAGTCGCTTTCGCAGCGCCATAGAGTTCGGTTGGTTGACCCGTTTCAGTATCAGGGAATTCAATGTCATCTGCGACAGCATCCGGGACTCGAGGACTTGAACCAATTCTACGGGTGTTGAGCAGCGTCACGGTATCGCCGTGACCACGGGTATCCGCTCTGGGAGTCGCCTGGAAAATCTCCCTGCCTTCGAGAAAGAACAGGCGCTTTTCCGGAAAGAACGTCTCGAACGCTGTGAGGTTGACGATTACGTCGTCCGCTTCAACGTTGCCGAAATCCGGATTGGCGGTCGCTGTGAGTTGCAGATTGGTCGACGGCCGCCAGAAGAGATCAAACCCTGCCTTATAGCTGACATCATGCGCCACCTGATCCGACGTCGAGGAGGCGTAAGGAAAGAAACTCCATTGCTGTCGGGGATTCACGCCCTGAACCTGTAGAGGTTGCAGAATGCTCATGAATTTTGGCTGCGAGCGCGGATAGGCTGGCCAACCCCACTTCTGATTCAGATGAGCTACCAGGCGCGCACTGTAAAAGCCCAATTTACGCGCACCCTCGGTCTTCGGCATCGTCATCTGAGACCAGGGGATGAAAAATTCCGCTGACCAGCCGGAATCGGTCTGCGCCGTTGCACCGTACCAGGCGCCGTCCCAGTTGCTGCTGTACTGGCGTTCCGGCAGGGCCGTGCCATCCGCCTGGGAATCACCCAACGCCAGATTCATCCAGTACGCGTAACGGCCTTCGCCGGAGGTATCGAGGGTAAAAGACACGTAGTCGCGACCCTGGCTGCGATCATCTCGCCCGGAGAGACGTCTGATCAACGTATCTGCCGGCTGCTCCATGTCGAAAGAGACATAGATGCCGCGATCGGTGTAAAACAAACGCACATCCGTTCGGAACGGTGGCTCCGTCAGCAGATCCGGCTCGGTCACCTTCATCTTATTGATCGCCATGGCCTGCTGCCACGCCGTTTCGTCTAAGCGGCCATCGATATCGATGGCTGCCTCCTCGTGCGACCATTCCTGAAGAATCAGGGGCTGGCCAAGTTGGACATCAATTTGCACGCGGCCGCTGGGCGAGCCTGCAGGGACCGACATGGAATTCGAATCAGCTACCGGCGGCGGTGCGATGTCCGCAAGCGCAGCAAGATCCGGCAGTGGGCCGGTGCTGGCAAAGAGATACGGATTGTTGGCCAGATTCAGCCAGGTCTGGTCTCGATTGAGTTTGTGGAGTTGGTAGTCGGCAGGCGCTTCGTCGATCAGCGTCCGCGGCGGATCGCGTTCGTCTCTACCCTTTCTGCTGTCTGCGTCATTGAATTCGTATTGCGGCAACACATCATCGTAGGTGTCCGGCTCTATATCAGGAATATCCAGATCGCGGTACTCCAATGGCAGGGGACTCATCGAACGGGAGTCCACCGCCAGAAGCCACGCGCCGTCAAAACCCGCACCAAGTGATGCGATGCGTAATGTTTCCGCAGTGTCCCTGGTCAGATATGGACCCGCAAGGATCCGGTAGTAGTAGCCATAAGGGGTGTCCGCCGGGGTAACCGTGAATGGGTCCGGCAACAGAGCATTGGCCCGGATCAGAGCTTCGTCGGCGTTAGAGCGGTCCTGATAACTGCCTACCGACACCCAGAACTCCGTCTCTGCGGAAACTTCCAGGGCAACAATCAGCGATATAATGCACAGCAGAAGCCGCATTGATGAAATTCTCTTCGCAAAAAAAGCGCCGAAGCCTACCAGCTTGCACACGCCAACACCCGGTATCAGCGGGACGCTCCATTAAGTTTACACTTTTCAGCGTCGGTGAAGGCGGCAATCGATACGAACGCCGGAGACCCGGCTGCAAGGCCACCGGCTCAGCCGGTAAACATGATCATAATTCCTGCCGCGATTGCAGACCCAATCACGCCGGCAACATTTGGACCCATCGCGTGCATCAGCAGAAAGTTGTGCGGGTTGGCTTCGAGTCCCACCTTGTTGGCCACCCGTGCCGCCATCGGCACGGCCGACACACCAGCAGCGCCGATCAGAGGATTGATCGGTTGGCTGGAAAATTTGTTCATCAGCTTTCCCATCAACACACCACTGGCTGTACCGATCGCGAACGCGACGAGGCCAAGCAGCAGAATGCCGAGCGTGCTCGGTACCAGAAACTGATCTGCGCTCAGCTTGGAACCTACCGCCAAACCCAAAAAGATGGTTACGATGTTGATCAACGCATTCTGGGTGGTATCGGACAACCGATCCACCACACCGCATTCCCGCATCAAATTACCGAAACAGAACATGCCGAGCAACGGAGCCGCCGATGGCAGCAACAACGCGACGAGTAACAGGAGCACCAACGGAAATATGATGCGCTCTGTTTGCGAAACCGTTCGCAACTGAACCATTTCGATCGCGCGCTCTTTCTGCGTCGTCAACGCCCTCATAATAGGAGGCTGAATGAGCGGCACCAGTGCCATATAAGAATAAGCGGCCACTGCAATCGCACCGAGCAGGTGTGGCGCCAGCTTACCCGCCACATAGATGGCCGTTGGCCCATCGGCACCGCCGATGATGGCGATCGCAGCGGCTTCGCGGACGGAGAAATCCATCACCCCGAGCGAAGTCAGACCCAGCGCGCCCAGTAGCGTTGCGAAGATCCCGAACTGCGCAGCCGCCCCGAGAAAAAGCGTTTTCGGATTGGCCAGCAGCGGCCCGAAGTCTGTGAGGGCACCCACCCCCATGAAGATGATGAGCGGAAAAGCACCTGTCTCAATTCCGACAACATAGGTCAAATGCAACAAGCCATCACCCGTTGCGATCTCTACACCTGGGATGTTGCTGAGGACACCGCCAAAGCCGATGGTGACGAGCAACAGCGGTTCGAATTTACGGACGATGCCGAGATACAGGAGACCCAGGCCAACACAGATCATCACAAACTGACCGAGCGTCAGTTGATAAAGGCCGGAACCCTGCCAGATCTGCTCTATGAGCTCCATGAGCTAGGCGATCGACACCAACGGATCACCCACTGCGATAGCGTCACCTTCGCTGACATGAACCTGCGCAATTGTGCCACTGCGCGGCGCACTGACCTGCGTTTCCATTTTCATGGCTTCAACGACGAGGATAGCCTGACCGGAGCTGACCTGATCGCCTGGAGCAACCAGGACCTTGAATACGTTACCGGCAAGGGCAGCGGTCACAACCTCCCCTGCACCGCTACCAGCGCCAGGCTGCACAGACCCGGCCGCTGCGGGCTGCATTGCGCTCAACATCCCACTTTCAGCCACCTCCACGGTAAACGGCTTACCATTGACCCTGACCGAGTAGACGGCCGGTCCCTGCGCGGGAGCCGCCTGCGTCGACTCCACCGCACCGGTGGGGACCGGTTCAAAGGCATCCGGATCATCACGGTGCTCGAGGAATTTCAGACCCACCTGCGGAAAGAGTGCGTAAGTGAGCACATCGTCGATTTTGTTTTCGGCCAGGCGGATGCCTTTCTCCTGTGCCAGCGCATCGAGTTCAACCTGCAACGATTCCATCTCTGGCTCCAGCAGATCCGCCGGTCGACAGGTAATGGGTTCGGCACCGTCAAGGAGGCGCGCCTGCAGTTCTGCGTTCACCGGCGCAGGTGTCGCACCGTACTCGCCCTTCAGGATACCGGCCGTTTCCTTGGTGATATTTTTGTAACGCTCACCCGTTAGCACGTTGATCACGGATTGTGTGCCGACGATCTGCGAAGTTGGTGTGACCAGTGGGATCGTTCCCAGATCAACGCGGACCTTTGGAATTTCCTCGAGCACGGCATCGAACTTGTCCGAGGCATTCTGCTCTCGCAGCTGGTTTTCCAGATTGGTCAGCATGCCGCCCGGAACCTGTGCGATCAGGATTCGAGAATCGACGCCACGCAGCGACCCTTCGAATTGCGCGTACTTTTTTCTCACTTCACGAAAGTACGCCGCTATTTCCTCGAGCAGATTGATATCCAGTCCGGTTGGTCGATCGCTCTCTTCGAGTATTGCGACAAGCGATTCGGTCGCCGAATGACCGTAGGTCATGCTCATTGAGGAAATCGCCGTGTCTACATTGTCTACACCGGCTTCAATCGCTTTGAGATAAGTAGCAGTGGACATGCCAGTGGTCGCGTGGCACTGCATGTGAATCGGAATTGAAACGGTTTGCTTGAGACGTGATACCAGTTCATAGGCTGTGTAGGGTTTCAGCAGGCCCGCCATGTCCTTGATACAGATTGAATGCGCACCCATATCTTCGATCTGGCGGCTGAGATCCAGCCAGAGATCAATCGTGTGCACGGGGCTTACGGTGTAGGAAATGGTACCCTGGGCATGTTTGCCGACCGCAATCGTTGCCTTGATGGCCGTCTCCAGATTGCGCATGTCGTTGAGAGCGTCAAAGATTCGAAACACATCAACCCCATTTGCGGCTGCGCGTTCAACGAACTTAGCTACCACGTCATCCGCGTAGTGGCGATAACCCAGAATATTTTGACCGCGAAACAGCATCTGCTGCGGCGTGTTGGGCATCGACGCTTTCAGCTGACGGATTCGCTCCGACGGGTCCTCGCCCAGATAACGGATACA
>JAPUFN010000477.1 GCA_027293665.1 Gammaproteobacteria bacterium
ACGTTCCCCCAACCACCGCTGCGTCGACGGGTTCGATGAAATAGAGTTCCGCTCCTGCAGGTGACGGCGAACTCAATTCTTGCGCGGCAACCGGCAGGCCAGCAAGAAAGCCGACGAGAACAAGGCAGCCCGCGGCGACCCGAGCGTTGCGCGCTCCATTCACTCTTCCCATTCCCATTCCCATCATTGGATTTTCCTCACTGAAACATTCCGCCTGTGGCGACCTGCCGTGAACCATATCGCTCACCAGCAGCAAGCCGAGATCACACGAAGCATTCTGCACTAACGCGATTCCTCTGTGTCAACGTTTACCAGCCGGAACACCGGAATCTGCCGCGTGAGTCTGCGCTGATAGTGAGCATATCCCGGGTACAGCGACTGCGCTTTCTGGAATGCCCGGGCCCGCTCAGCACCACTGAGCTCCACCGCGCGATATGCCTGCAGGCGCCGCCGAATCAGGCACTCGACCTTAGGCTGTGCCCGCAGATTGCTACACCACGCAGGCTCGGCTACCGCCCCGCCATTGGAACCGATCAGTAATACCGAATTTTCATCAGGCACATACAGCAACGGTACTTCACGCAAGCGGCCGGATTTTGTGCCGGTGCAGCGCAGCAGAAGCGTGGGTATCACGAAGCTCAGCCGCAGCGCACCACCGGTAAGCTTCATCAGTGGCCGGTCGATATGAGTTGCCACCTTCATGAACGTCCAGCTCAGCCAACGAATTGACAAAATGCGGGCAAAGCCACGCCACAAGAGGTTCGTCACTTCGCCTGCTCTACAGCCGGTACGCCTGCACGGCAGTATCGTGAAAGAGTGCCGATTTCTCCGACTCGGATGCGTCCGCGACCAGTTTCTTGAACGCGTTCCACAGCACCGGATAGGAACAGCTTTGCTTGTCGACCGGAAAATTACTTTCGAACATGCAACGCTCAGCACCGAAACAATCGATCGCATGGCGATAGTAATCGCCGGTCGCCGCGACGATTTCGTCAGACGTCGCTGGTTTTTCGCGTTTGTGGAATCCCAGGCCGTTGATCGGCATTACCAGCCCGCCCAGCTTGGCCACCACGTTGGGACATTCAGCTAAAGACGCTACATCGCGGCACCACTGCTGGAAAATTGCATCCCGCTGACCCGCGTAAGGACCAATGCCCAACGGTCCGCCGAAATGGTCGAAGATGATGGTGGTGTCAGCGAAGGCGCGCGCAAGGTCTGTCAACTCCGGTATCTGCGAGTGGTACAGCCAGGCATCGAAAGACAAACCACGTTTTGTTAGTTCGCCGAGCCCCTGTCGAAAGCTCGCATCAGCCAACAATCCGGCGGGTGGGTTGGTATGAGAATTTCTGATCTCGGAGCTTGCATCCCAAGCTGCCGCGTGGCGTATTCCGCGAAACCGATCGCTCGCCGCCTGATGCGCATCAAGCACCTCACCAACCGCAGAACCAAGCGTGAGATCTGCAAAGCTGACGATCCCCGCACAAGCTCTGGTGTTGCCGTATTGACCGCTTGCGGACATGGCGGCGACCCCATTGACGAACTCGGTCTCTCCCACCGGCTTGAATTTCTCGTCACCATCCGCGCGATACATGCTCATGCATTCAACGAAGACGGTGCTCACCACGTTGTGCCCGCCGCCTACATCCGCAAGCAGCTCATCGAGGAGGTAGCGACTGTTCGGATGATCCCAGAGATGGTGGTGAGGATCGCAAATCGGCCTTGCCGGTTCGATAATCTCTTCCTGCACGAGCGCCAGCCAGTCTTCGTTACCAATAGCCACGATCAGTACTTCTCGATCACATGCTGTGCGAAGTCCGCGAAATTCTTCCGGGCGCAAGCCATCGGTGGCAACAGTGTGACTTCTTTGAGACCCGCACTTTCCTGCTCACGCAGTTCCGCGATGATTTCTTCCGGAGTGCCTACCAGCCCACCGGAAGCGCGAATCAGTTCTGGCGTGATGAACTGTCGCTCGGTCGGTTGCAGGTACGTGCAATGTCCATCGTGCACTGTCATGTGACGGCGGTTGCTGGGCATCGAATTGACATGAGCAAGATAACGTTCCCAGACATCTCTGACTTCCGGACGAATAAAGTCATCGCTGCCATGCTGTATGTAGAGTTCATACCAGAAATGGAGGCTGGCCGAGACCATTGACCCCACCTCGTCGATTACTCGATCCGCTGTCAGCGACTCTCCTGGTTCCAGAACACAGGCAAACGTCAGCGCTGCAGTGTGAAAGTTATCGTCCCAGCTTCGGCCCGCTTCTTCGGCGCCATGCTTCACCAGCCCCAGGTTGTTGGAGAAAACGCCGAGGGGCTCGCCGCCGGCCGAGATTCTGCCATCACCGTAGGCACCGGCCGCCTGCAACGCGAGTGGCCCATTGGCGGCAACATAGATCGGCACGGGATCAGCGACATTGACGAACCCGAGTTCCTGATGGAGAAACTGAATCGGACGCGTCTCGCCATTGAGCGTGTAGTCGACCTCCTCCCCCTGCAACAGGGCGCGCACCACCCGCAGGTACTCACGGAATGCAGACGGTTTCACAGGATTGAAACCCATGACCCGCATCGCAGTGTGGCCTGTACCGATGCCCAGGAATATCCGTCCCGGGGCGAGCCGATTCACGCTGGCAATCGAGTGTGC
>JAPUFN010000478.1 GCA_027293665.1 Gammaproteobacteria bacterium
CGGCGATCTCAATTGGCATTGGCGTGGACGATGCGATCCACTACCTGCATCGCTTCAAGGAGGAATTTGACCGCACGGGGGATGCGCGCGAGGCGGTGGCATGGAGCCACGCGACTATCGGCCGGGCCATGTATTTCACCAGCCTGACGATCGTGATCGGGTTTTCGGTGCTGGCGTTTTCCAACTTTGTGCCAACAATCATGTTTGGTCTGTTGGTCGCGATCGCCATGGTGCTCGCGCTCATCGCGAATCTGAGTCTGCTGCCTGCCTTGCTGATTCTGTGTTGTGCGACCAGGCGACCCTTCCGGTCAAACAAATAATCGCTGTTCTAACAGCTCGATGGCCTCAGTCCAGATCCTTGAATTTTGCTTCGGCCATCGCCGCGGCGGCGAAAATGGCGCGGCCTTTGTTCAGACTCTCCTTCCACTCCAGACGCGAGATCGAATCGGCCACGATGCCGCCGCCGGCTTCGATGTACAAAGTACCATCCTTGATGACGGCGGTGCGGATGGCGATTGCGGTGTCCATATTGCCGTTCCACGCCAGGTAGCCGACCGCACCACCGTAGATGCCGCGCTTGACGGGCTCGAGCTCGTCAATGATCTCCATTGCCCGGATCTTCGGTGCGCCCGACACCGTACCCACTGGTAAGGTGGCGCGCAGAACGTCCATCGCCGTCTTGCCTTCCTGCAGCTTGCCGATCACGTTGCTCGAGATATGCATCACGTGGGAATAGCGCTCAATGGTGAATTTTTCGGTCACCTCCACTGAGCCGATTTCGGCGACCCGGCCAACATCGTTGCGGCCAAGATCGATGAGCATCAGATGCTCTGCGAGTTCCTTCGGATCGTGGAGCAGCTCTTCTTCGAGCTCGGCATCTTCTTGTGGTGTGTAGCCACGGCGGCGGGTGCCTGCCAGCGGCCTGTTGGTGATCAGCCCGTCTTCGAGGCGCGCGAGAATCTCAGGTGACGAGCTCACGATCTGAAATTCGGCGAGATCCATGAAGTACATGTAGGGGGAAGGATTCAGGCTGCGCAGCGCCCGGTAGAGGTTGATGGGTTCCGAGCCGAACGGCAGCGACATTCTCTGGGACAACACGACCTGCATGACGTCACCCGCCTGTATGTAATCGCGTATGGACTCGACAGCCTCTTTGAATGCCGCCTCGCCGAACTCGGAGACGAAATCGGACTCTTCCACCGGCTGGTTGGTCGGACTTTCCGGAATACTCGGTACCGCCCTCTGCAGGGCCTGCGCGCGATCCTGCAGTCGCTCGAGCGTTTGTTGAAATACATCGGGCTGCGTTGGATCAACGAGGCTGATCAGTTGCATGTGGCCTTTGAGGTTGTCGAAGATCACGACGTCTTCGGAAACCATGAGCAGGATGTCGGGTGTGCCAAGCGGATCAGGCGGTGCTGAGTTCGCCAGGCGCTTTTCGACGTAACGGACGCTGTCATAGCCGAAGTAGCCCACGAGGCCACCAGAAAAACGCGGTAGCTCCGGCAGCTCGGGTACTTTGTAGCGTGCTTGAAAAGTCTCGATGAAGCCAAGCGGATCGGTTGTCTCCAGGCTTTCGACCACCTTGCCTTCGGTTTCCACGGTGATCGTGTGACCCGAAACCTTGAGTACCGTTTTGCAGGGCAAGCCGATTATGGAATAACGGCCCCATTTTTCACCGCCCTGGGCGGATTCCAGCAGGTAGGAATAAGGCCCTTTGGCAAGTTTCAGGTAAGCAGAAAGCGGTGTGTCGAGATCCGCGAGCACCTTGTGTACCACCGGCACACGATTGAAGCCGTCGCGTATGGCCAGCTCAGCGAGTTCAGCGAATTGATTTGCGTCCATGGGATTCTCTTTAGTACGAATTCGGTGTGTGTCGAATCCGATTGTTCCGGAAAAGATTCATCGGCTCTCAGCAAGAGCGACAGGCAGGGGAAAACGGGTCAGCTTCGCCAACGGTGCCTTGCTGCAGCTTCTGCGCACCCGCGCCTTGGCGCAGCTTCTGCGCACCTTGGTGCGACTTCTGCACACCTTGGTGCGGCTTGTGCAGACCTGCGCTGTGGGGCTCGATGTCCGGTGTTCATGGATCGCCGTACTGATTAAACGCAACCGAAGCCTAAACGAGGTCCTGCAACGATTCAATCACAGCATCAGCGCCAAGTTCGCTGGCCGCGATTCCATGGTTGTAGCCATCCGGGACACAGACGACATCGCAGCCAGCAGCCCGAGCGCAATCGACGTCGGTGGCCGAATCTCCCACGAACAGCACGCGCGTGACGGGGACTGACAATTCTCTGCACGCAAGCAGCGCAGGATCAGCGGCGGGTTTTGGATTATCTGTGCTGTCGCCGCATACGATGGATTGGAAGTATCGGGTCAGCTCCAGGGCATCGAGAACCTGCTTGCTCAAAGCAGTGAGTTTGTTTGTCACGATTGCGAGTTTTGCGCCACGCTTGTTGAGCTGCGTGAGTGTATCGATGACGGCGGGATAGGGTTTGCTGAAATCGGCAATGTGTTCTTCGTAATAACCGATGAAATCCGCAAGCAGGGCCTCCGTGATGGCTTCGGAGTTGCTGTCGGTGTCTGCATCGGGTGCTTGCTGATTCTGCAGCGCCTGTCTGATCAGCACGCGCGCGCCATGACCAACCCAGTGGCGAGCGAGCGCTTCATCGAAACCGCTGTAGCCATGACGTTGCAACGCGTGATTCAGGGCGGCGCTGATGTCTGGCGCCGTGTCGACGAGGGTTCCGTCGAGATCGAAGAGGTAGCCGTCGTACGCGGACAATGGCACGTTCACCCCGTTTCTCACGCCGCGGCGAGATTTTCCCGCATGGTGGTAATGGTGGCAGGGTAGTCGGCGCTGCCGAAAATAGCGGAGCCTGCGACAAACGTATCTGCGCCGGCTCGCGCGGCATCTGCGATGTTGTCGGCTTTGATGCCGCCGTCGATCTCGAGTCGGATCTCGTTGCCCGATGCGTCGATGACGTTGCGCGCAAGGCGCAGTTTTTCCAGGCTCGAGGCGATGAATGCCTGACCGCCAAACCCCGGATTGACGGACATGATGAGGACCAGATCCACCAGGTCGATGACCTCTTCAAGCAGCGCGATGGAGGTCGCTGGATTGAAGACGATGCCTGCTCTGGCACCACCTTCGCGAATGAGCGCAAGACTTCGGTGCAGGTGCTCGGTTGATTCGGGGTGGATGCTGATGATGTCGGCACCGCTGGTGAGAAAGTCACCGATGAGACGATCCACTGGCTTCACCATCAGATGCACGTCCATCGTGCAGTCAATGCCGGCGTCACGTAGTGCTGTGAGCACAAGGGGTCCGACGCTGAGATTTGGCACGTAGTGATTGTCCATCACGTCGAAATGTATGAGGTCGGCCCCGGCCTCGAGCACGGCGCGTATCTCGTCGCCCAGACGCGAGAAATCCGCAGCTAGAATTGACGGCGCGATCCAGTAGTTCATAGGGGGCGTATCCTACAGATTTCCCTCAGGCTTTACTGCCTGCGTTGACGGCGTTGAGTTGATCTTCGCTACCGATGTCGGTCCAGTAGCCTTCCCAGACCTGGGCAGAGAGCCGGTCGTTCGCCGCAGCATCGAACAGCATCCCCTGCGTGGAGAAGCGGGCAACCGGCCGTCCACTGAAGAGCTCCGGGCGCATGATGGCAATACCGCAGTAAACGTAACCTTCACCACGCCCGGTGACTTTGCCATCGGCGTAGTCGAAGTCACCGTGC
>JAPUFN010000479.1 GCA_027293665.1 Gammaproteobacteria bacterium
TTCTCGCATTGATGGTTTTGTTACCCGGTGTCGCATCTATCCTCGGCGACTATCAAGTTGCGTATAGCTACTCGATGCTGGCAGGAACTCTATTCTTCGGTTTCCTGGCCTTACTGATAAGCAAAGAGTTACTCACAGACGACACCGCGGTTGACTCGGAGACGCTGTGGGCTGCGGCCAACGTCTACGTGCTCATTGGATTATGCTTCGCATTCTCGTACGCCGCACTGGCAACCTTCCAACCTGATTTATTCACCGGTCAATTCATAGATCAGTCGTCGCAAGATCAAATATTCGGCTACATCTATTTCAGCTTCGTGACCCTTACGACCCTTGGCTACGGTGATATCACACCCAACTCAACCGGGGTCGCTACGCTGACTTATCTCGAGGCTGTAATCGGACAACTTTATATCGCGATAATGCTCGCCCGTCTGGTGGGCTTGTACATCACCCGCGAAAAGCCATAACCAGATATAGCATGCCGGGTGTGCGAGTCGGTATAATCGCCTCAACGGCCCAGGGAGGGAGCAAATATTTTGAATAGCAAGACACTGGCAGCAATCGCCTGCCTTACCCTTACTGCATGTGGTGAAGCGCCCATCGAAGCAACGGATACCGTTGCGAGGCCGGTCAAGAGCATGGTCGTCCTCTCCCCGGCAGGCAGCGGCATACGGAATTTTCCAGGCAGAATCGATGCGGTCAACAAGGCCGTCCTCGCATTCCGGGTAGCCGGCACTGTGGCGGCGCTCTCAATCAATACAGGCGAGGACGTCACAAAAGGCCAAGTGCTTGCACAGCTGGACCAGACGGATTTTCTGATTGCGCTGCGGGACCGCCAGGCGAGGTTCGATCGGGCAGAAAAGGACTATGAGCGCGCGCGCGATCTCGTAGCAGACGGCGCCATCTCCAGACGCGATTTCGACACTATAGAGGCGGGATTTAAAACACAAGGTGCCGCGCTGGAACAGACGCAACAGAATCTCGACTACACGACATTACGCGCTCCATTCGCTGGCAATGTTGCCCTGCGCCACATCGACGCATTCGAGGAGATCCGGGTCGGACAGAGTATCTTTTCAATCATTGACCCGTCTCTTCTGGAGGTGCAATTCGATATACCGGAGAATCTCGTTTTGCTCCTACCAGGCAGAACGTCCGGCGATCAACCGAAGAACGTCAACGTCTGGGCAACCTTCGACGCGGCTCCACAGCTACGCTTCGAGCTGGCATTCAAGGAAGTTGCAACACGCGCCGATGCACAAACTCAGACCTTCGCGGTCACCTTCACCTTGCCAGCTCCCGATAGTGTGACCGTGTTGCCCGGAATGACGGCCAGTGTAATGGTTGACCTCTCCAAAGCACTCAAACAGCAGTCTGTTTATTACGTGCCACTCACCGCTGTTGCCGGAACGAACGAGTTGAATGCTCGAGTC
The DNA here is from genome assembly GCA_027293665.1 of Gammaproteobacteria bacterium. Taxonomy (GTDB): domain Bacteria; phylum Pseudomonadota; class Gammaproteobacteria; order Pseudomonadales; family Azotimanducaceae; genus SZUA-309. Next base: position 1,437 of record JAPUFN010000479.1, read on the forward strand.
TGGACAGTCGATGAAGACAGCATGACCGTCCATGAGCGGCCGGTCACTGTCGGGCGCATGGTAGGCTCGACTGTGGAGGTGACTGATGGCCTGGAGCCTGGACTGCGAATAGTTACCGCCGGAGCTGCCTATCTGGCCGAAGGCATGAAAATCACCTTGCTGCAACAGAGCGAACAAGCCGAGCCGCGATCCGACGACCTTGGGTCGACTGACTGACACTCCCCCGCCATAACAAGAAAAGAGTTCGGTAATGAACATCGGCGCGTATTCCGTAGAGAACAAAGTTATATCCTGGCTGATTGTTGTCATCCTGGTGGCTGGAGGTGTGTGGGGCTACGGTGAAATGGGCAAGCTCGAAGACCCGAATTTCACCATTAAGGAGGCAAAAATCATCACGTTTTATCCGGGCGCTACCGCTCAGGAAGTTCAGAACGAGGTGACCTATCACATCGAAGAAGCCTTGCAGCTGATGGGTCAGCTCAAGCGCATCAAGATGTCTATCTCCCGTCCCGGCATGTCCGACCTGAACATCGAGTTCAAGGACGAGTACAAGGCAAAGGATTTTCCGGACATTTACGATGAACTGCGCCGCAAGATCCAGGACATGAGCAGCAAACTGCCACCCGGTGTACAGGGACCGTTTATCATCGACGATTTCGGCGACGTGTATGGCATATACGCGGCGCTGAGCGGCGAAGGCTTTACCTATCGCGACCTTAAAGACGTCGCAGACGATCTGAAAAAGCAGTTGGTGCTGGTACCGGGTGTAAAGAAAATCGTCCTCGGGGGTGAGCAAAAAGAGGTCGTTTATATTGAAACGTCGCGCTCGCGCCTGGGGGAACTCAGTATTTCTCCAGCACATATTGCCTCGATCCTCCAATCGCAGAATGTGGTTGCTGATTCGGGCAGGGTCAAGGTCGGACCCGACTACATTCGAATTCACCCCACAGGTGAATTCAAATCCGTCCAGGCAATCGGTGATGTGCTCATCAGTTCGGACGATCGCAGGCTGATTTTCCTGAAAGACGTCGCCACCATTCGCAGGGCCTACGAGGAGGTGCCGACCAAGCTCATCTACGCCAACGGCAAACCGGCACTCACCATGGGCATATCCCTGCAGTCCGGTGTGAATGTCGTCGCCGTTGGAAATTTATTAGCTGCGCGGTTCACGCAGCTGGTCGCGACGATTCCCATCGGCATGAATCTCGAGATGATCTACAACCAGCCTGTCGAGGTACAGAAATCCGTCAGCGGTTTCCTTGTGAGTGTGGCTCAGGCGATCGCAATTGTCATTGCAGTGTTGCTTGTGTTCATGGGAATCAGAGTCGGGATTATCATAGGAGCCGTGCTGCTGATCACGGTTGCGGGTACCCTGCTCATCATGCAGCTCTATGGCATCGAGCTGCAGCGGATTTCACTCGGCGCATTAGTCAGAGCGCTCGGCATGCTGGTAGACAACGCAATCGTGGTCGCCGAAGGCATGTTGGTCAGGATCCAGGGTGGCATGAATGGCACCAAGGCGGCCGCCGAGACGGTTGAAAAGACCATGTGGCCCCTGCTCGGTGGCACCGTCATAGGAATTCTAGCGTTCTCGTCCATCGGACTTTCGACGGATAACACCGGCGAATTCGCAAGCTCCCTCTTCTACGTCATCCTGATTTCGTTGTCGCTCTCCTGGGTCACAGCAGTCAGCACCACACCTTTGTTGTGTGCGATGTTTCTGAAACCCGGAGCCGACGCAGGCGAGGCCGGCGCCAACCCGTATGATCAGGGGTTCTTTAAAACTTTTCGCGGCATCCTGAAAACCGTGATCAGGTTTCGCCTGATCACGGTAGGCGTGGTGGCGAGCCTCTTTTTTCTGGCGGTCTTTGGATTCGGCTACATAAAGAGCTCCTTCTTTCCCAACTCCAACACACCCATGTTCTTCGTCGATGTCTGGGAGCCCGAAGGCAGCGATATACGCGAGACGCGCAGAGACACCCTCGCCATTGCCGCCTACCTCCGCGAGCAGGAAGGGGTACGGTCAACCACTTCCCTCATCGGTGGTGGCGATGCGCGATTCGCCCTGACCTACGAACCGAAAGAAGCAAGTCCGGCTTACGCGCAGATCATCGTCCAAACGGAAACGCTGGAGCAGGTTTCCCGCGTCTGGTCCGACATCGAACAACACATGCGTGAGGAATACCCGCACCTGGATCCCATCATCAAAGCCTTCCGTATCGGCCCCGGGCGTGACGGCAAAATCGAGGCTCGCTTCCACGGCCCCG
>JAPUFN010000048.1 GCA_027293665.1 Gammaproteobacteria bacterium
ATTCCGGCGGCGCGCATCATCAGCGCAAACGCAGATGCATAGTGTTCGCAAAATCCCTGTCGGGTATCGAACAGGAACTGGTCCACCGGGTTGCTGCCAAGCGAAGGTGGCTCAAGCGTGTAGAAATACTCTTCGGTGTTGAATTTCTGCAGCACGCTGTTGATGTAGGCTTCGTCGTCCGGAGCCGCCGCCCGCATCTGCCTGGACAACGCGATGGTGCGCCGGTTGTTGGCTTCCTGCAGCGATGTGTAGTATTTCTTGCTCCTATCGGAAATTACGCCGTTCAGCCGAAAGACGGGGTACGAAACCGCGCTATATGCGATGCGCTGATCGATCGGCTGAATGCGGGAAAGTTGCTGCTCACGGCCCATGTAGGTGCGTTCAAGGTCCCACTGGAAAGGAATATCCAGAGCGAACACCCATTGGCGTCGCGTCGGTTCCATCGTCACCTGGTAGCGGATCGGCTCACCGTCAACCTCGATTTCACTTCGTGCGCCGGAACCGAGTGCCGGCTCACTTCCGGACCACGTTCGCCCGTTAAAGCGGTGCAGCACCAGGCCTCGCCAGTACAGCTGCTGCGGCGGCGGCACGGCGCCTTCGAACCTGACTCGAAACGCGACGGCATTCGACAGCGACAGTGAACTGACGTTGCCGGGACTCATTTGATCGCTCAGGCCGGAGGTCGCGCTGCTCGTGTCAATCGGCACCGCCCAGAATGGCGTGGAAATACGTGGGAAGAACAGCCACATCGCGATGGTCAGAGGTGCGGCGTACAGCATGAGTCGAGCTGCGGACTTGAAACTTGCGGAGACCGTGATCTTGCTGCTGGTCGACATCCGCAGCCATGCAGTCATGGTCAATAGCACGCCAGCGATCAGGTAGGGCAGCGACCACAAGAACTGTTCGCGCAGCAACGATGACATGATCAGGAAAATCGAGATGAACAGCAGCACGAACTGGTCTCGCCGGCCCTTTGTCTCCAGTAATTTAAGGGCTGCCATCACGGCAAGCAGCGCCGAGCCAGGGCCAACGCCGTTGATAGAATCGTAGGATACCAATACGCCGATGAAGCAGGCCAACGACAATACGATTCGCATCCAGGCCGGCGGCAACCGCCAGCGCCGGTGCTCCACCTGCCAGCGCCACCCGCAACAGGCGAGAAATATGAAAGTTGCCCAGATTGGCAGAAACGGGATATGCGGCAGCACTGAGAATGCCAATGCGGCCAGCGTCCACGGCAGGCTGGCCAGCAGGGAACCGTCGGTGCCGGACCGTTTGCTCATGCCGCCAGGTCGTCCGCGCGCGCCGGCGGCTGGTGAAAAAATGCGAGGGTTTCGAGGCACAAATGCCGCTGCGACTCGCCATGCGCAGGAGGAAACTCGTGGCCGGGCAGGCGCAGACCATAGTCTCTGTGCGCGCGTTCTGCCTCGACGATCCAGCGCGTCAGAATCGACAGCCGCTGTTCAATGTCAGCGGATTCCATTTGTTCGAAATCGAACCACTGGCTGCTGGTGTCTGCGCCCGAAAACTGTTTGGAGAGCAGCTCACCGCTTCGCGCATACGCCTTCCAGGCCACGTGACGCGGTGAATCGCCATCGTGAAATTTTCTGAGCCCGGCGAAATCTTCCTCGCCACGCGCATCATGCTGGCGATGGCCATGCGCAGACTGGGTAGGCGGCGGCAGCGGCGCATGATCAGCGGGTTTGGGATATACGACGCCTTGCAGATCCATATGCAGCCAGGCCCAGGAGCGAAACATTTCGAACGGGAACAGCGTTCGTACGCCGAACTTGTTCAGCTGCACATGGCCGCGCTGGCTGGTCGGAATTTCGAGATGATAGATGCGGCTTTCGCCCGGCGCCAGATCGGCAATGTCGCTCGTTACGTCGCCGGCATAAATCTGCAGATGCGGTCTGTGGCTGGCCGAATGGTTGGTAATTGCGATCTTGAACTCGGCAGCCTGGCCGGCAAACACCGGATCGACGCCCGCAAAGCTCAGTTCCAGCCCGACGAGATTGCGCTGGCACTGATGCATTGCAACGAAGCCAATGCCGGACAGCAGGAAGGTCAACACGAATGAAAGATTGTTGTTGTAGTTCATTGAGCCCAGCAACATCGTAAACGCCATTAGCGCAAATACGAGACCGACGGCGGTGGGCAGGATGTAGACGCGTCGCGAGTGCAGTTCGGTGACCGCATGGTCGGGACCCTGGCGTTTCCGTGCCCAGCGTTCTGCTTTGGCCGCGGCCGCCCGGCGGTAGGTGCCGGGTTTAAGGTATTGCCACGGAATCGAGGACATGTCGACTGAGTTCGGCAGGCGTCCTGTAGGCAGAATTGCTGGCAGGCTTCAGGCGATGGCCGGCCACGGCGGCGAATATCGCCTGCAGGTCGTCCGGGAAAACACCGGAATGGTGCTGAATGAATGCGTGCGAACGGGCTGCGGCGACCAGCGCAAGAGAACCACGAGGCGACAGTCCGGTTTCAATGTCAGGCGATTCGCGTGTAAATCGGACCAGCGCCTGTACATAATCGATGAGTGGCTCGGACATATGCACTTTGGCCGCGGTTTCCTGCAACTTGATCAACATCTCTGCATTCAGGGTCGGTTCGATCTCGCTCAGCAAT
>JAPUFN010000480.1 GCA_027293665.1 Gammaproteobacteria bacterium
CTATGCCGGTGTAGCTGAGAGACTGCTTGTGCAAGCTTCGTGCTCAGAGAATGGAACCACTTCCTGTCGCGTAGCAATGGGTGATTCGTTTCCACAAGCAGCCGAAGATCCATCGAATTTTCTACCTCCTGCGTTACCAGCACTGATTGATGACGACCGTCGGCGCAGTCTCGCTCTCCGTGCGCAACAACCGGTGGTACCAGAACCCCCAACGATTCCATATAAAGCAAATTGTTGAACTCGCGTTTGGCGTTGCTGCCCAGCAGGCGGGCTTTCAACCCGCTGCGCATCGCGTAGATCTTCATGTAGTAGGAGGTGGTCGCACCAATCTTTCGGACAGAGTGGCTGTTGTCTAAGGTACCGCGCACGTGTTCACACTCGGCGTTAAACGCATCATCCATCGTCGGGAATTGACGTCCGAAGTCATCGCTAAAAGCAGGTCGAATGTTCCAGCGTTTCATGCTGACTCGCAAAGTGCCCAGCAGACAACAGTCACCGTGTTGGTCACTCCAGCTTTGCCACTAATCGGTAAATAGCGATGAGGATGCCGAAGCCGACATACATGCCAAAAAGCGCCACCAGCATGAGCAGACCCTGCTGGGGGGTCACCACGCCGTTAACCACTAACGCAACGATAAGCAGAGCTAACGCAACTAACGTCCCGCCAACCAGCAGTAAAACGATTAGGGTCTTTTTATTGCGCATCTTCCGGCACCGATACGAGAGCAGCACGCACGTTAACTGAAGCGCCCGCCACCTCCCGATAAGAACGCAGAGTTGTCTTGGCCGAACGCAGATTCCAGGCGTCGGCGTTGTTGCTGATCTCCGCCCTGGTCAACGACAGACCGGCTCGCGCTTGCGCAAGAGTATGTAGCAATTCGTCCTTCCGATCAGAAGATTGGTTGGCCTCGAGCAACGCCTCGAGCTCGCGCACTCTGGCCAGGCGTCTATTGAGCAATCGTCCGGCTTCGAGCGCTTCGGGTATGTCCTGAAAAAACAACAATCGTGTCAACCAGGCGGCTGTATCGTAGAGGTCCTGCTGACCCGCGTCGACGCTGCTACGTGTCAGCGTCTTGAACGCGACAAGCGAATCGTCGAGGCTGCCTTTTTTGCGGATTGAATAAATTCGACTGAATTCAATAGGATCTACAGTTTCTGGCAACTCGGTGATCCCGACCACGGTGATGAGTGCCTGAAAATTGTTCTCGGGAAAGGCGACGTTGATGCGCCTGCGCGGTTCGATCTGCTCGTTGGTTTTGGGATATACGCCGCGAAAGGAATCGATCGCGTCGATCAGCTCCGCGGAGACCGGTCGCCGTCGGCCGACTTTTCGGTAGAAGATTTCGCCATCGGCGGCAACGATATACACCGCATGAATGGCCAACTCGCGTGTGTCCGGATTCTGCACTCCGAACGCTTTGACGATGGCTTGCTGCGGATCGCTGCCGAGATCAAAGCTCAAGCCGAGCCGTTCAATCATGGCAAGCGACGCCGCCTGCTCATCGACCGAGAGAGCGATGACCGACACACCACGGCGCTCGAAGCGCGCTATCTGGTTCTGCAACTCGCCGAGTTGCACATTGCACGCAGGTCACCAGTGGCCACGATAGAAGATGATCGCCACAGGCCCGCGGTCACGCGCGTCGCTGAGCGAAACGACTCCCCCGCCGGCACGAGGCACCGTGAAATCCGCAACACGCTCGCCGATACTGAGAGCCGCAGGTGCGTCACGACTGGCACCGTAAGCATTCGTGCGGATATCTATCGGCTGTGCACTGCGCGACGAAGGCTTGTAGCGGGGGATCAATTCGTCTTCCGCGCCAGCAACGATTGTGGAGATCTGTAGCAGGCAGATGAATGCGCACGCGAGAGGCAGTTTTAATTTGAGTTCTTTCATATGCATAAAGTTAGATGCGCTGGAATGCTACAGTTCCGTATCGCGAGCAAGCTCGTCTGTCTCCAGAGTCGCGATCTATGCCGCCTCGAATAACCCCGCTGCCCCCATGCCCTTACCGATACACATGGAAACGATGCCATATTTTTTCTTACGTCGGCGCAGTTCCCGTAGCACGCTGCCGGTCAACCGTGCTCCTGTCATTCCAAAGGGATGGCCGATGGCAATGGAACCGCCGTTGACGTTGTAGATCTCATTGTCGATACCCAGGCGGTCCCGGCTGTAGAGACATTGCGATGCGAAGGCTTCGTTCAATTCCACCAGGTCGATGTCCTGCAGCGTCAGGCCGGTGTAGTCGAGTAGTTTAGGTATAGCAAAAACCGGACCGATGCCCATCTCATCGGGTTCGCAACCCGCAACGGTAAATCCGCGAAAGTATCCCATCGGTTGCAGGCCAAGTTGTTCTGCACGCTGTTCCGTCATCAGCAGCGCCATGGAAGCGCCATCAGAGAGTTGCGAAGCATTACCGGCTGTGACGGTGCCGTTTTCTTCGAATGCCGGCCTCAGCTTAGTCAGACCCTCGAGCGTCGTACCGGGGCGGTTACATTCGTCTTTATCTACTGTGCCCTCGACAATTTCGGTTTCACCGGTTTCTTTGTCGATGAGTTTGCGCCACTGGACTGTCATGGGCGCTATTTCTTCTGCGATACGACCGGAGGATTCCGCTGCGGCATAGCGTTGTTGACTCTGCAGGGCGTATTCGTCCTGCGCATCTCGCGTAACCTGATAGCGTCTGGCCACCACCTCAGCGGTGTTGCCCATCGCCATGAAGATGTCGGGTTTCTGCTCCTGCAGTCGGACATTTTCAGCGAATTCCGCCGGGCTGCCTCGTTCCAGGCCTGTAATGGATTCAACGCCACCGGCCATCATTACCTGCGCACAGCCGCTGTTGATCTGATTTGCTGCGAACGCGATGGAATTCAGACCCGATGAGCAGGCGCGGCTGATCGTGGTTGCGGGCACCGTGATAGGCAGCTTGGACAGCACGACCGCGTGCCGCGCAACGTTCGCTGACTGCTCCCCGACCTGGCGCCCGCAGCCGAGAATGACATCTTCAATCTCATCCGGGCTGACCGCGGGGTTGCGCTCCAGCAGCGAATCAATGCAGTGCGCGACGAGATCGTCTGATCTGGTCAGGTTGAAAGTGCCGCGGTGGGCTTTCGCCAACCCGGTGCGTATGCTGTCGACGATGACTACCTTGCTCATTGGACTTCCCCCGGTAAGTAGACCCCATTTTAGAATTCGACGGCTGCGGTTAACAAGTGCGCGCTTAGCGCTGACTCAAATTCGAGCTCAGGAGGCTCAATCGGGCTCGTTCTTACCCCACACGCTCGGGCCATACCCGGGATGCAGCCGTTCTTTATCGAATATCCCTTCAGCCGCCTCGCGGTGACAGTCCTCACACGGACTTAAGAATCC
>JAPUFN010000481.1 GCA_027293665.1 Gammaproteobacteria bacterium
GCGGTCGGTGGTTCGGAAAACCGACCCAGACGGTGGTGACCACATCGGGATTGTAGCCGTTGAACCAGGTGTCGGCGGCATCGTTCGTAGTGCCGGTTTTGCCTGCGATATCGCGCCGTTCGAGGCTACGCGCACGGCGCCCCGTGCCTTTGCGGATCACATCCTGCAGCATCGTGTGCATGATGTAGGCGTTGCGCTCGTCGATTACCCGGGTTGCGGGCAGAACGGGCGGTTCAACCGCCTGCGGTTCCACTGCCTGCGGTTCAGTCGCCCCCGCGGCCAGCAATTCTTCGAGGTTCGCCGGTTCATTGTCTACAAAACCGTCTGCAAGATCGCTTGCGGTTTCCGCCACATTCGCCTCGTCGCAGGGATCACAGACCACGGGATGGCGCGGCCTGAAGACGGTCTCACCGTCGATATCGATCACCCGCACGATGATATTCGGCTCGATCCGCCAACCACCGTTCGCCAGCACCGCATAGGCGGCCGCCATATCCAGTGGCGTGACCGCCATTGTTCCGCCACCGATGGCGAGCTGGGTATTGCGTGGAAATGTGCTCGTGTCGAAGCCGAAACGGCGCACATATTCCATCACCTTACCGGCACCGACCTCCAGCAGGACGCGCATCGAAACCAGGTTGATCGATCGATACAGGGCTTCACGCAGGCGGGTCGGGCCGTTGTAGGAGTTATTGTCGTTATCCGGTCGATACTCGGCCTCCAGATTCTGATCATCGAAGACCAGTGGTGCGTCCATGAAGATGCTCGCTGGTGTCAGGCCATGGTGTAGCGCGGCTGAGTAAACGAAGGGTTTGAAACCCGAACCCGGCTGCCGGGCCGCCTGCAGCACGTGATTGTACTGGCTCATGCCGAAGTCGAAGCCGCCAGCCATCGCGAGTACCGCGCCGGTAGCGGGATTGAGTGAGACGAGCGCGCCCTGGATCTCGGGCAGTTGCGCCAGACGCCAGGTTTTGCTTGGCACTGGAGCGAGCGGCCCGTCGATCGCCGGGAATGGGACCGTGGTTTGAGAATCATCAGGCGAATCCGGCTCGCTGGGGTCGGCCGGCCGGGTGCCTGTCTGCTGTATGCGGACGATATCGCCAACGGCTACGGCATCCGCTGCTTTTTTCACCGCAGGACCGCGCGTATCGACATCGATGAAGGTGCGTGCCCAACGCAGGGAATCCATGTCGAGCAGTGCCCGTTCGCCGCCGAGGAGCTGAGCTTGCGCACGATCTTCGCTAACGTCGACGATGACGGCGGCCTGCAGATCGGCGTACAGCGTGTAATTTTGCAGTACGTTCTCGATCTGCTCAGCCGTGAGTGGGTTATCGGCATCGAATTCAATGGCACCTTCGGCGCCGCGATAACCGTGGCGCCGGTCGTAGCTCAAAAGCCCGTTGCGCAGCGCAACGCCGGCAGCGGCCTGTGTATCGGCTCTGAGCGTCGTGTATACCTCATAGCCTCCTGTGTAGAGATTGGGCAGTCGGCCTATGAGTTGCCGGCGTACCCACTCAGCCGGAAACGCGGCTGGAACATCCAATGCCCTCGAATAGACTTTCGCCGTGATCGGCGCGGCTCTGGCGGCTTTGTAGGCCGCAGCATCGATGGAGTCCTGGTCACGCATGCGGCTCAGCACAAGATTGCGCCTTTTCAACGCACGCTCTGGACCGTTGACCGGGTTGCCCGCAGATGGCGCCTGTGGGATGCCTGCGAGCATCGCCAGCTGCGGCAACTCGAGGTTTTGCAGGGTTTTGCCGTAGTAGGTGAGGGCCGCTGCCTGCGCCCCATATGCGCGTTTGCCGAATGGCACAACGTTGATGTACAGCTCTAGAATTTCATCTTTGCTCAATTCCTGCTCGATTTTGAGCGCCAGGAGAATTTCCTTGAATTTGCGGATAAAGAGTTGGTCCAGGGAAAAAGTGCCCAGGTTGCGCGGCAGCTGCATCGTGATCGTGGAGCCGCCGCGGCTGATCTCGCCGAAATTCGTCAGAAGGTCGATGCTGGAGGTGAGGAGCGTTATGAAATCGACGCCACCGTGCTCGTAGAAGCGCTTGTCTTCCGTATCGAGCAGAGCGCTGATGAACAGTGGCGGTACCTCGCTCAGTGTGACCGGAATGAGACGCCTTTCACCAAATTCTGCGATCAGACGTTCATCGGCCGTGTACACCCGCAGCGGCGTTTCGAGCCGGACATGGCGGTAGGTCTCAGCAGCAGGCAGTTGTGGGTCCAAATAGAGGTACGTGCCTGCAAGACTGAGTACTGCGGCACATAAACCGGAGAGTGCGAGCCACATAATGTGCTCTATGACGCGTCTGGACATCTGTGTCATGACCGCGGCAGAGATACAGGGATCGGATTGTGGATAAAGTAATCCTGGTATTTAATGTTAAGTTGCATGTATAGGACGTAAGTGCCCGCGATAATAAGGAAATTATACCGTGCTTGGTTTCTTAAGTAAGAAGTCCAACATTCTGCTTGGGCTAGATATAAGCTCCACTTCTGTCAAGCTTCTTGAGCTTTCTAAGGCAAATGATCGCTATCGCGTGGAATCCTACGCGGTGGAACCACTGCCGCCGAATGCCGTTGTTGAAAAGAATATTAGCGATGTCGAGGGCGTAGGTGAAGCGATAAAACGCGTCGTCAGTCGTTCCAAGAGTGCGGCCAAGCAGGCGGCGGTCGCGGTTGCCGGTTCAGCGGTCATCACCAAAACCATCGAGATGGATGCGCAGTTGAGCGATGAGGAAATGGAAAACCAGATCATCGTCGTGGCAGACCAGTACATTCCCTACCCGCTGGATGAAGTCGCCATTGATTTCGAG
>JAPUFN010000482.1 GCA_027293665.1 Gammaproteobacteria bacterium
ATCCGACAACGCGCGATTCGATCGACCGCCATCACCATGGCGGGTGCCCCGGCGAGAACCGCATACTCGCCCCAGAGTACAACCTTGCCTGGCGCGCCGAACTCGATCATGTGTCGTCGATGGTGGCGCCGGTGCCAAGACCAACGGTCAATGTCCTGCGCACACCCGCAACGTTCGCCAGGGCTTGCGTGACTTCCGCTTCGAATTCAGCAGTGCAGACTGCTTTGACCTGAGGCCCGGCAGCAATCGTGAAAAAGACCTCCAGGCCAGTGTCCTGCATCTCTCGGATACGTTCGAGGCAGGCAAGTGTGGCGGGATTCCAGTAGATGAGTGGCGGCTGCGAACTCTGCATGACGGCGTGCATTTTGAGACAACTGGCCTGCGCAAGCTGTGCAAGTGCCGCAAAGTCTTGCTGCGCAACTGCGGTTTCGGCTTGCAGGTAGTCCGCCTCGGAGTCGGCAACCCAGGTCGGATAGAAAGGCGAACTCTCTTGCGAGCGCTGCATGCCGACAGTCGAGGATACCGATTTGGGGCGCTCATCCGTGATAGCTATGACGACCCTCAATGGCCACAGTTCAGCGTCGAGCAAGGGTTTCGCGACCCAATCGGGTTGGCTGAGACCGACGTAACCGCCAAAGATGGAGCGGGCGGCCGAACCGGAGGCTTCACGGGCGAATGCGGATTGTTGCGCCTGCGACATCTCGAGGCTGCAGTGATGATTGATGGCCGTAATCAGGGCGGCGAATCCGGACGCGGACGATGCGAGTCCCGCTGCGGTAGGAAAATTGTTATCGCTGACGACGACGAGTGGTGGAATTTCGTATTGCTCGCGCAGGATCGCCAGACAGGCGGCAATTTTTGGGTCGTCGACCAGGCTGCCGTTGAGCGTGAAGCTGTCCTGCGCAGCCGTGTTCAGGCGCGTGGTGGATGTCAGGGTATCCAGCGTTATCGACAAAGATGGCGTCGCTGGAATATTCCCAGCCGTGTGCTGTTTGCCCCAATATTTGATCAGCGCAATGTTCGGGTGCGCCTTGGCGAGCGTGGTCATTGAGCTGCTGGATCAGCAGTAAGCCGGCGGCGGCGTGAACGCGAAGCCTCGAGTCTCCAGCTCCTTCGCGACACCAATTGTGACGAGGTCCGAGTATTCCGGTCCAACTATCTGCACACCGATGGGGAGCCCCTCATCATTAAGTCCCGTAGGAATAACCGTCGAGGGCAGGAAACTGACCCCGGTGAGACCCGCCCAGAAAACCTGTTCGAAGTAAGGCCGCTCTTCGTTATTCACCATGATCGTGCGTTCCTTGAATTCCCGATGGTCGTGGGGGAAGGCGGCGATAGGCATGATCGGGGTGATCAGTACGTCGAAATCCTGGAAAAACTCGTGCCACTTCCAGCGCAGGTGTTGCCGCAGATCATTATTGCGACCCCATTCTTTGAAACTGGACACCTGGGCACGCAGCACGCGCGCGGCATCGCTGTCGTCGTCGGGATCGAGGTCGTCGACGTACTTTTTCAGGCTGTTGTAGTCGGCATCTGGCATCCGAGCCGACATCGTTGCCTGGAGAAGGTTCTGATAGGTCTCATGCGTATGCTCAGATTCAAACTTCGGCCGTGCTTCGTCATTGATACTCGCACCCGCCGAGCGGCAGGCTTCTGCGACGGCTTCCACGCGCTTTCGGACCTCGGTGCTGACCGGGCACATGTCATCGTCCTTCCAGACTGCTACCTTCAGGTCGCCGAGTTTGCGCCCGCCGAGATCAGGCAGATTGAGCTGATACCCGCGCGCCATGATTTCGTCAGGACCGGACATTACCTTCACTGCAGTTTCGAGGTCGGTTGCCGACCGCGCCAGTGGTCCGATGACAGAAATATCCGGTGTGCTACGGCTGTCTCCAGGCGGCGCGTGACCGCGCATCCAGAGCAGATTGTGCGTGGGCTTGTGGCCGAATACACCGCAGAAATGCGCAGGGTTTCGAATCGAGCCACCGATGTCGGATCCGGTCTCGATGCCAGTCAGCCCGGCGGCCAGGGCAGCGGCGGATCCGCCCGAAGAGCCGCCTGGAATTCGCTCGTGGTTGTAGGGATTGTTTGTCGTGCCGTAAACCTCGTTGTAACTCTGGAAGTCCGCCAGCATCAGGGGCACATTTGTTTTGCCGAATACTATGGCACCGGCTTCCTTCATCTTTTTAACCGGAACCGCATCTTCGGTTGGCACATTGTCCTGCCAATCCGGACTGCCCCAGGTGGTGGGTGTTCCCGCGAGATTGTAGGACTCCTTAATCGTCATCGGCACGCCGTGCAGAGGTCCAAGCGCGTCACCATTTACGAGTGCAGCGTCCGCTGCACGTGCTTCGGCCAGCGCTTGCTCTCTTACATCCACAACGATTGCGTTCAGGTCTCCGTTGTACCTGTCCACGCGGTCGAGGTAATACGCCAGGAGTTCTTCGCAGGAGATTTCGCGGTTTTTGATTTTACTGGCGAGATCTGTAGCGGATAGAAAAGCGAACTCACTCATGTCGACTCCCCCAAGTCTGGTTGCGGAAAATGGCGTGCTTCGGGGGGACTCTGACCTCTGCAGATGATTTAATCAACCCTGAGGACGGGGACACACGAGGAAGCAGTAGATGAATACGAACAGACAATGGGTGCTCGCTAAACGCCCCTATGGAATGGTGACTCAGGAGAATTTTGAGTATCAGGAAGTGCCGATTCCGGAACCGGGCGAGGGGGAGGTGCTGTTGCGTAACTTGTACTTGTCCTTCGACCCCACCCAGCGCGGTTGGATGGAGGATCGGGAAAGTTATCTGCCGCCGGTTGCGATCGGCGAAGTCATGCGCGCGGGCAGCGTGGCCCAGGTGACGCAGTCCAATCATCCCGATTTTGCACCTGGAGAACTGGTGCAGACGATGGGTGGCTGGCAGGATTTTGTCGTGGCCCGGCCAGCCGATGGTTTTCTCGGGTTGTCGAAAATCCCCGAAGGCGTACGGCCGACCATGCCGCTGGGTGTTCTGGGAGTTACCGGAATGACGGCTTACTGGGGATTGCTGGACCTGGGACAACCAAAGCAAGGCGATACAGTCCTCGTTTCGGGTGCTGCGGGCGCAACTGGATCCGTAGCCGGGCAAATTGCCCGAATCAAAGGCTGTCGGGTCATCGGTATCGCTGGCGGACCGGAAAAATGCAGTTGGCTTCAGGAGATCGCTCATTTCGATGGCGTGATCGACTACAAAAATGAGGACGTTGATCAGCGCATCGGACAGCTATGCCCCGATAAAGTAGACGTGTTTTTCGACAACGTCGGCGGTGAGATCCTCGAGGCTGCATTGAATCACCTCAACATGAATGCGCGCGTCGTTCTCTGCGGCGGTATTTCCGGCTACAACGCGACAGAGCCACAACCCGGCCCTAACAACTTGATGAACCTGGTGATCATGCGAGCGCGCATGGAAGGATTCATCGTGATTGACTATATGGATCGTGCACACATTGCGATCCCGGAGTTGATCGGTTGGATTGAAAGTGGCGAACTCGTGGACCAGGAAGACGTTCAGGAAGGCTTTGAGAATATCCCGGGCACGTTGAATCGCTTGTTCACGGGCCAGAACGTGGGCAAACAGATTCTGAAAATTGCGGATCCTGTGGAATCCTGATGCAGGCTAAAGCGCGCCGATCTCCACCAGCCGTTGGAGTTCTTCGGCGCTGTAACCCAGCTCCACCATAATCTCTACGTTGTGCTCCCCGAGTGTGGGAGCACGATGTCGTATCTTTGTTGGTGTGCGGGAGAACTTGGCTGCTGGTGCGGTAATTGGTATCTCCTTACCGTCCGCTATCGTCACTGTTTGCAACATGTCCCGTGAAGCGACATGACTTTCTCGGGCCAGTTCTGCGTAGGTGTTCACTCTCACCGCGGGCAGCCCCAGTTCTGAGAACGTGTCGACCACTTCGGCGACGGGCCGTTCAGCGCACCAGTTTGCAAGCAGGGTGTCGACCAGCTCGCGTTGTTCCAGGCGATCGGCGCCGGTAAGGTTGCGCAAATCCGGTTCGTTCAAAAGGTCCGCCAGCTTTTGCCAGTGGGAATCGAGGAGGACGCCGGCGAACACACGGCCGTCGGTACACGCATAGGCGTTGACGGGTGCCGCGATGGCAAACTCATTCGCCCAGCGCCCCATGGGTATGTCCAATGCTCCGGCCGTCGGAAAGCCATCGCTTTGAAACATCAGACTGTCGATCAGCGCCACATCGACATGTTGCCCTTCGCCGGTCTGGTCTCGATGTCTGAGTGCCGCCATGGCACCCAGCGCACCGTGGAGTCCCGCGGTATCGTCGCCCAGGTAGGTCGGGGCCTTGATCGGCCCGCCGTCAGGTTCGCCGTTGAGGGATGTCCAGCCACAATAGTTCTGAGCTACGGGGTCGTAACCGACGCGATCGGATAATTCCCCAAACTGACCGAAGCCACTGACGGAGACATAGACGATGTCTGGTTTTGCCGCCGCCACGTGCTCGTAGCCGACTCCCCATTTGTGCATGGTTCCGGGTCGAAAATTTTCGATGACGATGTCGGCGGTTGAGCAGAGCTTGAGAAACACTTCGACGCCCTCCGCGGAGCGGAGATTTAGCGATAGATTTCGCTTATTGCGGTTGACGGTTTCATCCGGAATAGTATGCGTCGACCCCGGAATCATAGGAGGTAGACGCCGAATGACCTCGCCGTCGGGGTGTTCAACTTTGATCACATCCGCACCGAAATCAGCCAGCACGCAGCCAGCCATTGGTCCCGCCCACGTGGTCGTCGCTTCGACGACTCTCACGCCTGCCAGCGGCCCAGTTAGATCGTATCGCGCGTTAGCGTAGAATTTGCTTTTTTCCAACCTGTTGTCTCCTAGGGAAGTATGACCGTTGATCCCGTTGTCATGCGGGACTCAAGGTCCGTGTGAGCCTGCACCAACTCGGCCAGCGGGTAGCGTTGATTGATGTGAACTTTCACGATGCCATCAGCAATCGCTGTGAAGAGTTCATCCGCGAGATTGCTCAGATCTTCGGTGCTCGCGGTGTAATGCGCGAGGGATGGGCGAGTAAAAAATAGCGAACCTCGATTTTGCAGCTCATGAGGATGAATTGCGGGTGCGTTGCCCGAAGAGTTCCCGAAGCTGACAAACATACCCAGCGGCGCGAGGCAATCGAGCGAAATCTTGTACGTATCCTTCCCCACCGAGTCGTAAGAAACGTTGACACCCTTGCCATCGGTAATTTCGCGGACGCGCGCCACCACGTCCTCTTCGCGGTAGACAATTGTGTGATCAGCCCCGTTCTGCCTTGCAAGCTCTGCTTTCTCCGCAGTACCTACAGTACCAATGACCGTAGCTCCAATGTGCTTAGCCCACTGACAAAGTAGTAGCCCCACGCCACCTGCAGCAGCGTGCACGAGAATGGTGTGATCTTCGGTGACAGGAAATGTTCGGCGGAGCAGATAACAAGTCGTCAGACCCTTCAGGAGACCGGCGGCGGCTACCTCATCGCTCACACCCTCGGGTAGTTTCACAAGGCGACCGGCCGGCAGCACATTTGCCTCCGCATACGCGCCCAGGCCGCCTGCGTATGCGACTCGATCTCCCGGCCGTAATGTCGTGACATCCGCGCCCACCGCTTCAACCAGACCGGCGGCTTCTACTCCCAGTCTGCTCGGCAGCGGCATGGGATAAAGACCACTGCGATGATAGGTATCGATGTAGTTGAGACCGATCGCAACATGGCGCACAAGTACCATTTGTCCTTCCGGTGGTGGTATCTCTTCCTCCTCCCACTTCATCACTTCCGGACCACCAGTTTCATGTATTCGATAAACGCCTACCATCGCTTCCCCCGAGCAGAGTGCTGAGCACTCCGGCTACCTTGATTATTGAGGCTAACCCAGGTTCCTGGATGAGACCAGTTTCTGCAGACGGGAATAGAAGACGTCTATATTCCGCCCGGAAAGAACCGTTGCCTGAACCACAGGAAACCCAGAACACCCATAATTGCATTGCTGATTGCGGTTGCGATGAATATGCCCTCGTAACCGAGCGTGTTGTCCAACACCAGCGCGAGCGGAATGTAGAGGATAAACATACGAGAGAACGAAAGTACGGTCGAGGGCAGGGGCTTGCCGAGTGCGTTGAATGAAGCGGAGGTCATCATCAATATTCCCCAGAGCCCGTAGGTCCATGGAACTACCGCTAGATAAAAAGCTGCTGTCTTGATTACCTCTTCACTGGAATCTACCCAGGACGCAATGGTGGCCCCAAAGAGAAACAGCGGCAACGCAGCGACCAGACCCCACAGTAGACAGAACTGATAAGTTGCTTTGATGCCCAGGCGAACTCGGTCCGGTTCTTTTGCCCCCCAATTCTGGCCAACGAACGGACCAATACTTCCTGAAAGAGCAAAGAGCAGCATGACCGCAACGGATTCGATGCGGATAGCCACACCAAATCCGGCAATGACGACCTCTCCGTGTCCAGCGAGGAGGCGGGTAATGACCGTTGCGGAAACAGGGCCGATTAGCTGTGTTGCCATGGCAGGCAGGCCGATGTGGAGAATCCGCCGCGCGGAATCGAAGAACTGCTCGGCGATGTTGTGTGTGTTTACCAGACCTCCATTAACCACGAAATAGAGCAGGACGCTGGCGGTACCAACACGCGAAATGGCTGATGCGAGCGCGGCTCCAGCAAGCTCGAGGCGCGGAACACCGAACCAGCCGAATATCAAAATTGGGTCCAATACCAGATTGAAGAGCGCGCCGAGCGTCAGTACCACGCCTGGAATGTTGGCGCTACCACTCGCCCGCATGATGTTGCCAGCAACCATGGTAACGGTGAAAAGGAACATGCTCGGATAATAGATATCCAGGTAGTCGTGTATCTGCGGAAGTAGATACGGCTTGGCGCCCAGTGCGCTGAACACGATGTCGATTGTCGCCCAGCCGAGGGCTGACAACACAATCATGGAACCCACGACCAACATGATGCTGTGTGTGCCCAGGCGCTGGACGTCTTCTCTGTTGCCCGCACCGACACTACGCGATATGACGGACGATGTGCCGATTCCGATTCCCAGCGCAATGCTCGAGAGGATCATGACAACGGGAAACGTGAATGTAATCGCCGCAAGCGGCCGCGTACCCAGCTGTCCGATGAAGCCGATTTCCAGCATGGATACAAGAATATTGCTGGAGACTCCAACCATCATCGGCGCGGTCAACTTGAACAGCGAAGGCCCGACGGGGCCTTGAGTGAGGTCTCGGCTAGACATTAACTGCTATGCTTATTTGGTGTTTCGGGAGGAGATGCGGTATTCAACTTGAACCGGAAGGCGATGTCGATGAGCGTTTCACACGGGTGCGTGATTCCTTCTTGAATGGCTTCACTGCAGGCAGAGAAGTCGGCGCCAGCCTGGCGGTGGTCGTGAATGACGAGTTGGTCGTTGATCTATGGGGCGGTTACCGCGATCGTCGCAAGTCACATCCCTGGACGAAGAATACTTTGTGCTGCATGTTTTCTGTGACGAAAGCAATGTCGGCACTTTGTGTACTGCAGGCGGTTGCCGATGGACTGCTGGATCTCGACAAGACGGTCGCCCACTACTGGCCGGAATTTGCAGTTAATGGAAAATCCGGAACGACAGTACGCCACGTGCTATCGCACCGGGCGGGTTTGATCGGTTTTCATGAACCGGTAGACAAAGATATTTACTACGACTGGACGCGGGTGGTGCAAGCACTGGCTGCCGAAAAACCCTGGTGGACGCCGGGTGAACAGCACGGTTATCACGCAAGAACTTTTGGTTATCTGCTCGGTGAACTGTTGCTTCGTGTATCGGGAAAGAACATCGGCTCCTGGTTTGCCGAGCGTCTTGCTCAACCCAATGGTCTCGATTTCTTCGTGGGTCTGGAAGAAAGTGAGATTGAACGATGTGCAGATATGCTACCGGCGCGAGTTAGACCGGGTGAAGAAAAAGAGTGGCCGCCCGCGATGCGCGAGATGCTTAATGATTATTATGACAAAGACACACCAACAGGCGCGGCATTTCAAAATCCTTCTTTCGGTGCGGGCTACATGAATTCCGAACAGTTTCGGCGTGCAGAGATTCCGGCGATGAATGGCCATGGCACCGCACGAAGCGTTGCTCGGCTGTACTCCATGATCGACCGCATCCTGCCCGCGGACCTGCTTCGCGAGGCACTAACCACGCATTCGGTTGGTCCAGACGTCGTTCTGAAGTCGGTCACACACTTCGGGCTTGGGTTTATGTTGCACCACCCCGATGCACCCATAGGAATTCGACCAGGCAGCTTCGGTCACGCTGGTGCCGGTGGATCGATGGCCTTTTACGACCCGGCTGCCAGGTTAGGTTTCTGCTATGTGATGAATCAGATGCAGGAAGGCGTGGTCACTGGCGGGATTTCCGCAACCGAGGTGGCAGAGGCCGCCTACGCTTGTCTCTAGTTCACGACGAATCAGAAAAGGTCAGGGTGAAAGTCGTGTGATCGTGGGGTACTGACTCGCAATCGATGGCGCCGCCAATCGAGTCCATGACCATCTTGCAGAAACTCAACCCGATTCCGGCCCCCTGGCCCGTAATCGTGGTGGTGTAGAACCGCTCAAATATATGTGACTGGATATGATGTGGAATACCGGCTCCATTGTCATGAACTACTATCTGTTTGCCGTCTTTCGTTTTGTTGGGTGAGATGACGATGCGTCCTCCACCAGCTTGCTGCACGTAGTACAGGCTGTTCTTTATCAGATTAAATAGTATGTGAATCACCAGCAGTCGAGGAGCGTGGAGGGTGAAATCGTTCTCTATCTCATAACTGGTAAGTTCACGCTCACC
>JAPUFN010000049.1 GCA_027293665.1 Gammaproteobacteria bacterium
GTTGCCCTGCACCATGAACACGATTGCCTTGGCATCGCTGTAGTAGTAGAGCTCGTGAGAGCCGCCCTGGTGGTCCATGAGGCGGAAATTCTCAACGCGTTGCTGTGGCTCCAAGCCCCAGGCCTGCACGGCCAGAAGCGAACTCAATAGTACGAAAAGACTGCGCATCATTCGGTCTTTCTCCCCGCTCGAGGTATAACCCCGCACAATAGCAGATTCAGGGTTTTGCGTCAGCGATCAACCCCTGAATATCACCGGCTCTCACATACGAGCATAATGCCACGAAGGAGGCTGCAAGCATGACCCAATCCCAGCCAGCGCTGAGTGCCGTGCCCGGCGCCAAGATGATGTATCTGATCAAACGCAAAGCCACGACGGCGAGAGAAGAACTGGTCGCTCACTGGTTTGCCAACCACATGCCACAGGTCATTAAAAGCCAGCAGGATCAGGCAGCCGCCGGCAAGCTTCACGCCAGCCGCTACATTGCGACGCTGTTCGATGCGAATACCGAAGGCGAGCATCCGTGGGATGGCGTCGCCCAACTGTGGTTCGACAAACCACTGAGAATGCCCGACGTAGCCATTGGCACAACCCCGACGGATACCTTTCAACAAAAAGCGGAACCTTATGTACCCTGGGCGACAACCGAGTATGTCGTGATCGACGGCGCGGAGCATCTGCCACCACAGCCGCTGACGCTCAACGCACCTTACCCGTCCACCCGCAGCAACTTCTTTAAAATCACTTTTCTGGTGAAGGCGCGAAAGTCGGCAGAGTTTGGTGCGTTTTTCGAACACTGGTTGCAGGTGCACGTGCCCAATGTGAGAGCAACGATGAATGCCGTCGATGGGTTCCGCTACGTGGTCAGCCTGAGCATTGACCCGGCAAGCGAGCCCTACGCCGGCATGGCCGAACTCTACTTCCATAACGCATCGGGCTGGGCACGATATCGCGCGTGCATCGAGGCTGACGGCATGGAGCAGTGGGTGGAGCCACATGGCACGCTCGTCCTGCGAGCGCACACGGAGATGATCGGGCTACCCTGAACCAGCAACAGTTCCAGCGCGTTTTGCAACACGCTGCTAGTGAAAAACCTGAATCACTTCCTCATCGAAGCGCTGGAAGTTCTCCACGCTGTCGGTGCTCAGACCACCGATCATGATCTCCTGCGCACCAGCGTCGATGATCTCACCGATTCGGTCGATGACGTAGTTTCGGGGACCGGCCGCCGTGCCCTCGCCCAATCGGCGACCCGCGATAAAAGAGCCAGCGGCAGCTTTATCGTCGGTCAGCAGTGTTGGCATGAGGACCGTGCGTCTGATGTCCGATGGTTCCCGTCCGACGTCTTCGCAATGACCATCCAGGACGTCGGTCTTGTGCCGGAAGTACTCTGCAGTCATCGGCCCACCGGCCCAGCCATCGAGGTTGAACACGTCACCGAACATGGCAAGCGTGCGCAATGTGCGCTTCTCGCCGGTGCCCCCCACCAGAATCGGAATATGTGGTTCCTGATAACTGCGCGGCGCCAATGGCGCATGCTCGAGACGATAGTACTCCCCGGAAAAATCCACGGGTTCCTGCGCGGTGAAGAGTGCTCGGATCAGGCCGCATGCCTCTTCGAAACGGTCCTGGCGTTCCCGCATCGAGGGAAAATCCCAACCATAGGCGGCGTGTTCGCGCTTGAACCAGGCAGCACCGATGCCGAGGGTAAAACGACCGTGTGAGATCTGGTCGAGCGTCGCTGCCATCTTCGCCACAAGCGCCGGGTTGCGATAGGTGTTGCCCAGCACGAGATGGCCCAGCCGCAAGCGTGAGGTCATACCCGCTATTGCGCTTGCAACGGTAAATGCTTCGTGCGCGGTCAGGTGCTCCTCTTCGGGTCGGCCCGGTGGCGGAAGATAATGATCGGCAAACCAGATGCTGTTCCAACGACCTGCTTCGAGCGCCTGCGCCACCGCACTGATCTCGTCCCAGGTGTTTCGATAGACGCCAACTTGTGCCCCAAATTGCATGAGACAGTCTAAATACCCAGATCAAGCAGGTTATAGTCCTTTATCGTCGCTTTGGTATCGGCGTTCCAGCGACACTTCGCTTCGTCACCGGCAAACGGCTGATAGCTGAACGGTTGTTCCTCCGGGAATCGTTGCCGGCGCGCGTCGATGGCGTACATGATCATCTTTGAGCGCTCACGGATATAGGCCTCGTCATAGACCGCAACCGGATTGTGAATACCGCCACTTTTTACCCCAAGCACCGATTTGCGACGGTGAAATCCAAAGTTGAGCGTCACTCGAACATCTTCGGTGGTGTTGGCAAAAGAACCATGCAGCGCCTGGCGATTGCAAATTGCCACATCGCCCGGACCGCAAATCAGGGGCACGGCTTCAGGCAGTCGGTCAGACCCCGCATCGCGCACCATGGCCTCGATATCCACTCGGCCTTCGCGATGTGAGCCCGGGACCACCCACAGACCGTTGGCTGCGTTGCAGCCATACAGTTGCGCCATGAAATTGAAGCCGTGTGTTCCTTCATCCAGCTCCGGATTCTCCCAGTGCGTCCAGCCGTCCTGATGCCACGCGACTGAACCGCCAAGACCGGGATGTTTGATCCACACCGCCTCGTTGAACGGCGTGAAATCCTCCCCGTTAATGGCTTCTGCAACAGCGAGAAGCTGCGGATGGCCATAAACGCGCAGACAGGCATCTGAAAACTGCAGTGACCCGAGCACCAGCTGCATCACGTACTCGGGGGCTTGTGCGGGTGGCCGCGGTTCATTCATTTTTGCCGGGTGTCGACCGTGGGATACATCGGTACCGCCAATAGGATCCGACAGCGGTTTCACCCAGCTGATGTTGCGCGCTTCGCAACCCACCCCCAGCGCCTTGCGGCCGAGTGAGTCAACTTTCGCACCCTTAGTTACCGGCGCACGCTGCAGAATATCAGCGACATCGCGCTCGATGTCAGCCAACTCCCCGTCGTGCAACACGCGCTCCAGGATGTAGAAACCACAA
>JAPUFN010000005.1 GCA_027293665.1 Gammaproteobacteria bacterium
CAGGGTTCTCTGCCGGGTATGCCGCCCGTCGCATGGCGGTTCGAGTGCCGCCGGGATTGAGGCTGTTGCAGCGGATCTTGCCCGCGTGTTCATGTTCATCGGCCAGGACCTGAGACAGACCTTCGAGTGCGAACTTCGAAACGGCGTAGGCGCCCCAGTAAGCTCGACCTGTGCGGCCGACGCTTGACGAAGTCATGATCAGCGAAGCCGCCTGGCTGTTCTCCAGCAGCGGCAGCAACGTTCGGGTCAGCACAAATGCGGCCGTGACATTGACCTGCATGACGTTCTGCCACTGTTGGGTCTCAAAGTGAGCGATGGGAAGTTTGCTGCCGAGCAGCGATGCGTTGTGGACGATGCCGTGGAGGTGGCCAAACGCATCGTCAATTGCCTGATAGAGCGCATCTGCACTTGAATCGTTCAGCTGCAGAAGATCACACGGAACGATGACGGGCTTTGTGTCGGTTGCCGTCACAATCCAATCGAAAACTGCCTCGAGTTTATCGCGGCTGCGGCCGAGCAGAATGACATGCGCGCCGAAACAGGCGAAGGTTTTTGCCGCGGTCCGGCCGATTCCGTCACCGGCGCCGGTGATCAGAATGACCTTGTCGCGCAAACAGCCGGCCACCGGCTCGTAACGCCACCCCGCGCGAGCCTCGGTCAATTCCGGGTAGTCAGGGCTTGCGGGCATACAGGAGGTAGTTCACGTCGACGTCGTTGCTCAATGAGCAGCCACGGGTGAATGGGTTGTAACGCATGCCGATAATCTCGACGACTTCGAGACCAGCGTTGCGCGCCGCACCGGCAAGTTCCGCGGGTTTGATGAATTTCGCGTAGTCGTGGGTTCCTCTAGGCAGCAGTCCCAGGACGTATTCGGCGCCGACGATGGCTAGCGCGTAGGCTTTGGGATTGCGATTGATCGTCGAAAACACGAGGTGGCCGCCGGCCACCGCAAGGTCGGCACAAGCCTGCACGGTCGAGCCAAAATCCGGTACGTGTTCGAGCATTTCCAGACAGGTGACCATCTGAAAGGTTGCAGGCCGTTCACTGGCCAGCGCCTCAGCAGTCGTGGCGACGTAGTCGATTTGCGCGCCACTTTCCAGCGCGTGCAGTCGGGCCACAGCCAGCGGGCTTTCCGCCATGTCGATGCCGGTCACTGTCGCTCCGGCAAGCGCCAGGCTCTCCGTGAGAATTCCGCCACCACAGCCAATATCGACGACCGGTACGCCGCTCAGTGGTGTCTTGTCTTCGATATAACGCACCCGGACGGGATTGATATCGTGCAGTGGCTTGAAATCGCCCTCGGGATCCCACCAGCGATGGGCGAGGGCTTCGAATTTCTGAATTTCTGAGGAATCGACGTTCATCTTTTGATCCGATCGCGCCACATTGCCACGCTCTGCAGTATTGCCGCGAGGTCGAGCGAACGCAGAACACGGTTGTCGAGGATGCAGTCACCGGCGGCCCAGACATGAGACACAGCACTTGCAGACGAGGTGTGGATGATTTGAGCTAGCGGGTCAAACAACGGCTGATACTCCGGACCGCTCACGTCTATGGCGATCATGTCGGCGGCCTTGCCGGTTTCCAGGGAGCCGATCTGGTCAGCCAGCCCAAGTGCCCTTGCGCCGTTGATGGTCGCCATCTCGAGCACGGTTCGCGCGGGCAGTGCTGTGGCGTCCTGGCGCTGCAGTTTGGCCATCAGACTCGCCAGTCTCGCCTCGTTGAGTAGATCCAGTGTGTTGTTGGATGCAGCACCATCCGTGCCAAGTGCGATGTTGACCCCGGCCTCGATCAGTTCGCTGGTCGGACACACGCCGCTGGCGAGTTTGGCGTTCGAGGTGGGGCAATGGATGACATGGACGTTGTTTTGAGCGAACAGCTCGATCTCTTTGGCTGTCAGTTGTGTGGTGTGCACCGCCTGCAGACGTGGTCCCAGCAGGCCGCGCTGATTCAGGTGCTCAACCCCACTGGTGCCGAACCGCGCGTGGTTTTCTTTGAGCTCTGCGGCGTTTTCATGCAGGTGAATCTGAATGTTGGCATCGAGTTCTTCGGAATAGGTGAGTATCTTATCGAGATCGTCGTCTGTGATCGCGTAAACCGAGTGCGGCCCGAAGGCAACTTCGATATGCGGGTCGTTGCGATAAGTGTCGTGCAGGGCAAAGCCCTTGTGGAACCCTTCTTCGGTGGAGGCACTCCAGGCGTTGGGAAACTGAATCACCGGGAAGGCGACCTGTGCTCGAATGCCCGCTTCTTTAGCCTGTTCCGCGACGACCTCGGGGTAGTAATACATGTCCGAAAAGCACGTGATGCCCGAGCGAATCATCTCGACGATTGCCAGGCGCGTGCCGTCGCGAACGAAGGAATCGTCCACCCACTTTGCCTCCAGCGGCCAGATGGCTTCGTTCAGCCACGTCTGCAGGTTCGTATCCTCGGCGTAGCCACGAAAAAGCGTCATGGCAGCGTGGCCGTGGGCGTTGACCAGCCCCGGCAGTAGAACGTGAGATTGCAGAATCTGTGTGCGCCGTGCGCTGAACCGGCTGTTGATTTCCTTGCGGGTGCCGACGCCTGCAATCGTGGTACCGGTTATGGCAATTGCCGCGTCCTCGATCGTCGCCGTTCCCGCTGCGACGGAGATCAGCCACGGCGCTTCGACTATGAAATCCGCCGGAAGGAGATCGGCTGACGCTGAATTGTCCGGGTTTTCCTGCATCGCCCGAGTATACCCGATGCCACTCGGCGGCAGACTCGCACGACCCTAGATTGCGTGCGCTGAACGGGCCCGATAGTCCATAGAAAGGCCGATGTTTGTTACATCATTGGTGCGGCTTCGTGATAAAATGGCGCGCTTTTTTGGTCCACATTTTTATGTCTGAACTGGGGTCTGATCAGGGACGTGAAATCGTCCCGGTCAATATCGAGGACGAGCTCCGTCAATCCTATCTCGACTATGCGATGAGCGTCATCGTAGGGCGTGCGTTGCCCGATGTTCGAGATGGTTTGAAGCCCGTCCACCGCCGGGTGTTGTATGCGATGAGCGAACTCAACAACACCCATAACAGGCCTTACATCAAGTCGGCGCGTGTGGTGGGCGACGTGATTGGCAAGTACCACCCCCACGGCGACGTGGCTGCCTACGATACCGTTGTTCGCATGGCGCAGGAATTTGCGATGCGTTACCTGCTGGTCGACGGCCAGGGAAATTTCGGCTCGGTCGATGGCGACTCAGCGGCGGCGATGCGCTACACGGAAGTCCGGATGACGCGGATTTCCTCTGAACTTCTGGCGGACCTCGACAAGGAAACCGTCGAGTTCGTGCCGAATTACGACGACACGCTCACAATGCCGAAAGTATTGCCGACGCGGGTGCCGACCCTGCTGGTCAACGGCAGTACTGGAATCGCCGTAGGGATGGCAACAAACATTCCACCACACAATCTGCGTGAGGTGATCGACGGTTGCTTCGCACTGCTCGATGATCCTGAGATCAGTATCGATGGCCTCATGGAATTTATTAAAGGTCCGGACTTTCCGACAGCCGCGATCATCAACGGCCGGGCAGGCATCGTACAGGCCTATCGTACGGGCAGGGGCAGAATATACGTGCGCGCCCGCGCCGAAGTCATCGCCGGTGGTTCGCCCGGAAAGGAAACCATCATCATCACGGAACTGCCCTACCAGTTGAATAAAGCCCGTTTGATCGAAAAGATCGCGGAACTGGTCAAAGTGAAGAAAATCGAGGGCATCTCGGAACTGCGCGATGAATCCGATAAGGATGGCATGCGGGTGGTAATCGAGTTGCGTCGCGGTGAGTCGGGCGATGTGGTGTTGAACAATCTCTATTCACAGACGCAGTTGCAATCCGTCTACGGTATCAACTGTGTCGCGCTGGTCGAAGATCAGCCGCGGGTGCTCAACCTCAAACAGATGCTGGAAGCTTTTGTGCAGCACCGGCGAGAGGTCATCACCCGTCGGACAATCTACCTTCTGCGACGCGCCCGCCAGCGCGGCCATATTCTGGAAGGCCAGGCGGTTGCCCTCGCCAACATCGATGCCGTGATCGAACTGATCAAGACTTCACCGGCAGCGGCCGAAGCGCGGACAGCATTGATGGGACGTGGCTGGCCTTCTGCGGGCGTGCAGGAACTGCTCGAGCGAACGGGCAGCGACGCCTGCCGCCCGGTTGCCTTGAGCGAGGAGTTCGGTTTTCGTGAAGGGCTCTACTATCTCTCCATGGAG
>JAPUFN010000050.1 GCA_027293665.1 Gammaproteobacteria bacterium
CACTTGAGTCCCGGTTTCGTGATCACACGATGCGTATTTTCGAAAAGCATGGAATTAAGAACATCGGCTACTGGACGCCCATCGATAAGCCCAACACGCTCGTCTACATCATCGCCCACGCAAGCAGGGAGGCGGCGGGGGTGTCGTGGCAGGCTTTCATCAGCGATTCGGAATGGCAGAAAGTGGCCGAGGAGTCACAGAAGAACGGGCCGATTCTCATCGAAGGTGGAATCGAGAGTCAGTATCTGAAGCCAACCGATTTCTCACCGATTCGCTGATAGCAACGTCATTTCTACAGACTAATTCAGGGAGAACGAAATACGTAATCGCGCCAGATTCGGCAACCTGTTCGGTGTCGTGTGTGTGTGCCTGTCAGCATCGCCATCCGTACTTGCACAGGAAGAGACTCTCGGCCAGGACATTCTATTCTGGTCGCCACAACAACAGATTATCGGCTACCGGGGCATCGACGACATGTTCCCCACCCGGGAAATCAAGCGAGGCAAATATGCCTATCCGCTGCTGCCGAACCATCGCGATTTTTCCAAGTTCAGGTATCGCCACAACGGTCGTCAACTGACGATCGATGACTATATCGATTCAATGAACGTCGCCGGGGTTGTTGCGATAAAAAACGATCGCATACTGTTTGAGCGCTACGCACTCGGCAACGATGAAAACAGTCGCTGGATCTCGTTTTCGGTCGCCAAGTCCGTCGTCAGCATGCTCATCGGGGCTGCGCTCAAAGATGGTTACTTCAACAGCGTGGACGACCTCATTGTCGACTACCTGCCGCAGCTCAAAGGCGGCGGCTACGACACCATCACCGTGAAAAATATTCTGCAGATGGCGTCAGGCGTGGCATGGAACGAAGACTACGCGGATGCGAACTCCGATGTTGCCGTTGCACCCGGCGGTACGTTACCGCTGTTTGGCTACATGCGCGGACTCCCACTGGAGGCGACGCCGGGCGAGAAGTTCAACTACAACACCGGCGAAACCAATATCGCCGGTGCGCTGTTGCGCGCTGCGATCGGCAACAACTTAGCCACCTACCTGCAACGAAAAATCTGGCAACCCTTCGGCATGGAATCGGCCGCCAGCTGGCTGATCGAAGAGGAAAACGGCGTCGAATTTGGCGGCTGCTGTATCAACGCGACGCTGCGCGACTACGCGCGAATCGGCCTGTTCGCTTTGCGCGGCGGGGTGCTGCCCAATGGTGAAGCCGTGTTGCCCGATGGCTGGATGGCAGACTCCACCACCTCCTCCGCAGGCTATGACGGCTATGGTTACTACTGGTGGTTGCTGGGTGATGGCGTGTATGCCGCGCTCGGCGTGTTTGGCCAGATGATCTGGATCGACCCAAGCCGCAATATCGTCATCGCGCTGCACAGCGCCTGGCCCAATGCCGGTGACAACACGCTGCGCGAACATCGAACGGCATTCATTGAGGCGCTCGCTGCCGACTTGTAGGGAATAACACTATGGCACTCGGAAAAATCACAGCACTGTATCGCTACCCGGTGAAAAGCATGGGTGGCGAGCAACACGCCAGTCTCAGCCTGGGAAAGCAGGGCATACCCGGCGATCGTGCCTGGGCTGTACGCGATGAAAAACTCGGTGGTATACGCGGTGGCAAGCGCTTCGCCGAACTCATGAGTTGCAGCGCGCGCTACCTCGACGAACCAGCGCCCAGCGGTTCCTCGCCCGCACAAATAACACTGCCGTCAGGTGCAACCTTGATGACGGGCGATGACTCGGTGGCATCCGAGCTCACGGCGCTGATCGGTAGCCCCGTCACCTTCTGGCCACTCCTGCCGAAAGAAGCTGTAGACCACTACAAACGCGGCGCGCCTGTACTGGAGGACACGGAGGCTGAATTCCGGCGCATGTTCGCGCGCGAACCCGACGAACCATTGCCGGACTTGTCGGTTTTCCCACCGGAACTCATGGAGTTCGAATCGCCAATCGGCACCTACTTCGACGCATTTCCGCTCCTGCTGCTGACGCAACAATCTCTGGAGACGATGTCACAGGCAGCGCCCGAGCAGACCTACGACGTCCGTCGATTCCGGCCCAACATACTGCTCGACTGCGCAACCGGCGATGATCTGCCAGAGCGGGCCTGGGAAGGGCGTACTCTGAAAATCGGTGCGGCAACGCTCAAGCTGGAGTTGAACTGTCCGCGCTGCGTAATGACCACGCATGGATTTGCCGATCTACCCAAAGACCCGGGCATCATGCGCTCACTGGTAAAACACGCTCATGGAGAACTTGGCATCTACGCATCGGTCGTCGAACCGGGCGAGGTGAAGGTTGGCGACACGCTTGAATTCAGTGAGTGACATAAGGCGGATCAGCAACAACAAGCACAAGCACGCACTCAAAAACCAGCAAACGAACCGGAGCGCTCCCTTTGACTACGCGAACTTGCACAATGAACGGCATTGGGTCGTTGATTCTTTTGTTCACTCTCATACTCAGCGGTTGCGCGCAACCAGCTGAGATCGATCAGGCAGTGGTGGAACAAACCGACAATAGTGCAGGAGCCGAGCCTGCTGCGGACTCGCAGAACACACCGGACGATCTGAAACTTGCCGGTATCGACGAACCGCGTGGTATACGAATCAACGCACCGGACCTTCTGCCAGGCTACGTTCTCTTCACACCAATGATCTCGGATACCACCTACCTCATCAATCGCGCTGGCCAGGTCGTGCACACCTGGCAGACCGAGTTCGCTCCGTCGA
>JAPUFN010000051.1 GCA_027293665.1 Gammaproteobacteria bacterium
CTTACCGATACTGAATGCCAACTGTCCCGAGGATTGGGGACCGGATCTGGATTTCGGCGCCCCACCCATCGTCAGTCAAACGCTGGACGGTAGGGACATACTACTCGCCGGGCAGAAATCCGGTGGCGTCTACGGGATCGACCCGGACACGGGTGAACGCATCTGGGAACAGATGTTCGGTCGCGGCGGAATGCTCGGCGGCGTGCATTGGGGCATGGCGGTCAATGAACGGCTGGGGCTTGTCTTTGCACCGATTTCCGACCGACCGACAGGCCCGGCTAACGACCGCGAGGCGGACCCGGGGTTGAATGCGCTGGATATCGCCACCGGCAAGACTCGCT
This sequence comes from Gammaproteobacteria bacterium, assembly GCA_027293665.1. Taxonomy (GTDB): domain Bacteria; phylum Pseudomonadota; class Gammaproteobacteria; order Pseudomonadales; family Azotimanducaceae; genus SZUA-309. Next base: position 342 of record JAPUFN010000051.1, read on the forward strand.
GGTCGACACCCAATGCGGGCTCATGCGATGGCCGCGAAAACTGCGCACCCGGACTATCCGCCGCAATTCTCGCCACGGATGATCTGGTGTTTGCAGGTGGCCTCGATGGCTATCTGCGAGCGTACAACGCGGAGACCGGCGAGGTGGTATGGGAATACGACAGTTGGCGGGAATACGAATCCGTCAATCAACTACCGGCAAGAGGTGGTGCGATCGACGTGCACGGGCCTGTCATAGCTGGCGACTGGCTGTTCATCCAGAGTGGCTACGGCAGCTTTGGTCAGCGGGGTGGCAACGTGCTGCTGGCATTTCGATTAGCAACCTCGGCTACCGGAGAATTCGGTGATGAGTGATCAAACCGAAAGCCCAGCAGAACGCACCGAACCGTCCACGGGATTGCGCGGTCGTCGTGTCGCAGCCACTGTAATCGACCTTCTGATTCTCGCCCCAACTTCACTGATCATCATGCTCGTGACCGGAATCGTCGAATCCGCCGAAGCCTGGGTGATGCCCCAGCCAATCATTCGACTGACACTACTGATGGTGGGTTCCTATCTGCTTTTGAATGGCTACCTCCTGGTGACCAACGGCCAGACGCTGGGCAAACGTCTGCTCGGATTGCGGATCCAATCTGCGATTGATGGCGATCTGCTGCCTTACTGGAAAATCATTCTGCGCGCCTACGCGATACTGCTCGTCAGCGCTCTGGTTGCACTCGTCAGCGTTCTGATTGCATTCCTACTATTACCGGTAATCTATCTGGTGAATCTGTTGTTCGCCGCAGGCAAACCACAGCGCTGCCTGCATGACTATCTGGCGGGATCGGTTGTAGTCCGTTCCGCTGGGGATCCTAGATAAACGGTATTGTGTAGTTGACGATCAAGCGGAAGTCGTAGACTTTTTCGCCATCGTCTTCGATATCAATGTAGTTGTACCGTGCGCGTATCCAGAGGCCTTCGAGAAATCCTTCTGGCGGTTTGTAATCGATGGTGATGTCGTATTCGGTACGATCCGGTAGATCCAGTCCCAATAGCGGGTCTTTGGCGCCCCAGCCGTGAGCCAGGTTCACGTAACTGCTCAAGCCAAGCGATGAGAAAAACTCGGTGTTGTAGGAGAAACCGAGTAGCAGTGATTTTTCGTTGGCGAGGTCGAAGTCGAGTCGCTGGATGGACAGATAGGAAGGGCTGCCGCCCCAAGGTTTGCGAATACGCGCGTCGTCGTCGACGACTGATCCTGCCAGCGTGATGACTGCACCTCGCCAGCCCAACGCTGCTTTGGCGGCGAATTGGTGCGTATTGAAATCTCCGATCAACTCTTCGCCAATGCTACGCTGGTGCGTAAACTGTCCCGAAATCCGTAAATCCAGGTTTTCCGTTATCGCCGTGTGATACGTAGTTTCGGAAAAGAACGTGTTGAACGTGTCCCATCCGTAATAAAACGCCGCGCCGATAGTCGTGCTTTCATTTATTGAATGGCGCGCACCCGCTACGGACACACCCTCATCCGAGCCCAACGCTCCGGCAGCTTCTGACATGTTGACGAACTCGTCGCGGTCAAAGTCTTTGAACTCGGTAAGATGTCCGATGATGTAGTCGAATTCAGAGTCGCTACGACTGAGCGTGTAGGCTTCGAGTGAGGCCGGGAGTTGACGGATGTCGTGCTTGTTGATGAACGGCAAGCTAAGTGTCTGGCGAAAAAGTTTCAGCACCGAGCCCTCGAGGAACGTGTCGGTGAAACGATAACGCAAGTGCGCCTCGCCCAAAACGTTGATGTTCTCGTGGCCGCGGGCGAGTAGTCCCGTATGTGGACCGTCGGCGTCTATTTCGGTCGAGTTGTAGTACGCGGCTTTGATACCGAAGTCGTGCCACCAACCGGACTCGAACGACAGTTCACCGCCCGTTACCACTGCTTCGGGCTTGTTGATGGACGAGTTGCGCCGCTCGAACAGGTAACTGCGCGTATCGAAACGGATCTTCGAGTCCCGCCAGAACTCCGGTTTGTCTGCCAGATACTGCTTCAGGTTGGTCATCAGGAACCGATCCGAAAGTGGCTGTTCTGTGAACGCGTGGTCGATTGCAACCTCGAGGTCTTTGGCGGTCGCTGGCTGGGGAGACTCCTGTCGAATGTACTCCGCCGCATGCGAGATCTGGGCGGTGGCCAGGCAAATCGCCAGGAGCCAACGCCTCGAGTCTCGACAGGCAAGCACCAGCCGCGACCTCAGATCAGCCAGTTTTCGATAATTCCTATGAAAAAGTTGATGGTTCCCGCATTGAGTATGTCGATGAAAAACGCGCCAACGAGCGGCACCACCAGGAATGCTTTCGTCGACGGGCCGTAGACAGATGTTACAGCGTTCATATTCGCGATTGCGACGGGTGTCGCGCCCAGGCCCATACCCGCGAATCCCGCCGCCATGACCACGGCATCGTAGTTACTACCCATCACCCGGAACACCACCCAGATCGCAAACACGGTCATCAGCAGCACTTGTAAAATGAGCACGACCATCATGGCCTCTGCGGCACCGGTCATGGTCCACAGTTGAATGGCCATCATGCTCATCGCGAGAAAGATGTTGAGTGAGACGTCGCTGAACTTGTTAATCACAAGTGGGTTGAGTGGCCGCTTGATCACGTCAGCGATGTTCGTGATCAAGATGCCGACGAACATGGCCGTTAGGAAACCCGGTAGACGTACACCTTGATCGGCCAGCACTCGGTTCACGATATCCCCGAGACTGACACAAAACGTCAGCACGAGCACCGAAATGAGCACGTGGTACAACCAGCCTGGATCGCCGGCGGCTTCGTCGGCTGCGGCTGGCGTCACACCTTGATCAGCCGCTGCTGCGGCTGGCCCGGTAATTCCGTGCCGCTCGATCAGCCTTCGCGCGATCGGTCCGCCAACAATACCGCCGGCTACGAGTCCAAATGTCGCGAATGCCAGTCCAATTGCCGCAGCCCCTTCGAGACCGGCTTCATCGGCAACTTGGCCCCAAGCAATTGCGGTGCCATGCCCACCGGCGAAGGCTACGCTACCGGCCATCAACCCATAGCCTGGATGTTCGCCGAAGGCGATCGCGATGGCCACGCCCAGCGAGTTCTGCAGAAATAGGAATGCACCCGCTGCGATGACAAGGATGAACAGCGCTTTGCCGCCGGAGGCGAGCGCTTTCAGGCGAGCTGACAGACCCACGGTGCTGAAGAAAACCAGCAGCAACAGATCGCGCATGCGCATGTCGAATTCGACCTGTATGTCTGCGAAGTTGTACACGAGCACCGTGCCGAGAGCGAACAGCAAACCACCAGTTACGGCCGGCGGAATGTAGTTATCGCCGAGAATTCTGATCTTTTTGTTCAGAAACATGCCGACGAACAAGATGAGAATGCTCATGGACAACATGTCCATGGGTAGGATTTCTACTACGCTAATTTCAGACACTTGAAGACCCCCCAACGGTCGGTTGCGCGGGCGTCAATCGTGCACCCGCAATCTTCTATCGATCACCTCGTCAAGCGGCGTTCCCACTGCGCGGGATGGCGGTGTGGTTTTCAGATATGCGGACAAGGTTGGTGCCACATCTACGGTATGGACCCGCCGCGATATATGCTGTGCGGGAACGTCTGATCCCGCAAATACGATGGGCACGAAGCTGTC